>CAYZHI010000031.1:0-16063 GCA_964477335.1 uncultured Caldilineaceae bacterium
GCCCCAACCAGCGCCCAAAGCCTTCTCTGGCGGCAAAACCCTGATAATCCCACACGTAGCGGGTCGGGGCCAGGCAGTAGCAAAGGTGCAGTTGCTCGGGGGTGTGGCGCAGCCCGTGGATGAAGCCGCTCTTGTTCGACAAAATCACGTCGTAGCCGCTAAAATCCATCCCGGCCACGGCCGGCGGGTAGAGCGGCAGGTAGGGCTGGTGGTGGCGATGGATGGCCGGGGCCCGGTTCAGCCAGGTCGGGCGGATATCCCAGCGCCGGTAAGCGGCCGGCATCAAGTCCGGCGCGTAGATGGTGGTAAAAACGGGCGCGCCGGGAAACATGTCGACGAGCTGCTCCAACACATTCTCCGCGCCGCCCATTTGGTTGAGCCAATCGTGAGCCAGAGCGATTTTCACGCATGGATCATACCATAGTTGCGGCGCGCTTGGCAACCGGTTGCCGCCGGTGGTAAAATTGATGTACTTGTGATCACTGACCACTGATCACTGACAACTATTCTTCAAGGAGAAACTTCATGACTTTCAGAATTGCCCCCTCTATCCTATCCGCCGACTTTGCCCGGCTGGGAGAACAGGTTAAAGAGGCTGAAGCCGGCGGGGCGGATTGGATTCATATTGACGTGATGGACGGCCACTTTGTCCCCAACATTTCAATCGGACCCTTGATTGTGCGGGCCTTGCGCCCGGTGACCGGCCTGCCGCTGGATGTCCATCTGATGATTGAGCAGCCGGAGCGTTACCTGGCCGACTTTGCCAGGGCCGGGGCCGACGTGTTGACCGTCCATGTGGAGACCTGCCCGCACCTGCACCGGACGGTGCAACAAATCAAAGAGTTGGGACTAAAAGCCGGGGTTACCCTCAATCCGGCCACCCCGCTAAGCAGCCTGGCCGAGATTTTGCCGGAGGTCGATCTGGCGCTGATTATGTCGGTGAATCCGGGATTTGGCGGGCAAGCCTACATTCCGGCCAGCACGGCCAAAATTGCCCGCTTACGCCAGATGCTCGACGCGGTTGGTTCTGCAGCTGAATTGGAGGTGGACGGCGGAGTGAATAATGAGACGATTGGCGAGGTCGTCGCCGCCGGGGCGACGATGCTGGTAGCCGGCTCGGCTGTATTCAACCAGAGCGCCTCCATCGCCGACAACATTCGGACGTTGCGCCAGGCTGCCCTGAAAGCCCAAAGCTAATCTGCCGCGTTTCTGGCGAGAAAGCAACCCTAAACCGTCGCTGCCAGCGTCAGCCAGGCAAAGGCATAGCAACCAGCGATGTTGGGCCGGATATGGTACACTTTGGATGCAACCGACCTGGTAATGTGCTGTTCATAGGGGAACCTTTTAACCTGGCTAAACGTCTAATCTAGACCGGACCTTCCGGTTAAACCATAATAACCAATAACAAAAGGAGTGAAAAACAATGCGTAAACATCAATTAGTCTTAACCGCGGTTATCAGCGCCGCAATCATTCTGGTGGTCGGAGCAGTGAGCGGGTTGTATCTTTTGGCCCCGGTAGCTCAGGCCAAGACCCAAGCTGTTCCGGCGGCTCAGGCTGAGGCAGCCCTGGCCCGCACCATCACCGTGGTGGGTGAAGGCAAGGTCAGCACCCCGCCCGATATGGCCCAGATCAATATGGGCATCGAAGTCGTGGGTCCAGACATTATGGAAGCCAGCAGCCAGGCCGAAACAGCGATGAATGCGTTGCTGACCGCGCTGAAGGGCAAGGGGGTGGCCGACAAAGATATTCAGACCTCGTACTACAATGTGTGGGTGGAGCGACCTTACAGCCCTGACGGCAGCCCAAGCGGCGAGGCAATTTACCACGTCAGCAATAGTGTCAATGTGACGGTGCGGGATTTGGCCAATGTGGCCAACATTCTGGGCAAAGCCATCGAGGCCGGCGCCAACAACATCAATAGCATCAATTTCAGCGTGGCTGATCCCACGCCTCTTAAATCACAGGCTCGCCAGCAGGCCGTAGCCAATGCCGAGGCCAAGGCGGCCGAGTTGGCTGGGCTGAATGGCGTCGCTGTGGGTGAGGTAGTGAGCATCAGCGAGGTAGTGGGCAACGTGGCCCCGTATGAGTACGCTGCGGCTATCGGCCTGGGCGGTGGCGGAGCCGGTCCTATCTCGCCGGGCGAGGTAGAAGTAACCACCCAACTGCAGATCACTTACGCCATCGAGTAATAACTTCAGTTTGAAAAGGGTGTGACCAATTTCAGTTGTAGGGGCGCGCATGCGGGCGAACGCCCAATTGGGCCAACCAACTGAGGCGAATGCCATTCGCCCCTACTTCTCCAATTCATTTTGATCACACCGAAACCAATCAAGCTAACTGCCGGCGTTGTATCAGACGCCGGCAGTTCTTTTACCGGCGTCAGGTTGGCCGTGATACAAACGGATTGCCTTGCAGCCAAAAACGCCGCAGAGCGCGCTGGTCCTCCGGCCGGGCATAAGCAATCCCAATGCGCGGACCCGTGGCAACCAGCGAGTCGGGCAGTGGGTTGCCCGATTCCAGCCACAATTTTTGCCCCAGACTAACATCCCAGTTGTGCAATGTTTTATCGATGGCCAAAGCCTGGCACAGTTTGCCCGGCCCGTTGGTCAGGTCGAATTCACTTTTGACGCGCTGACGTCTGGCTCGCATAATCTCCAGTCCCTCCACCGGCTCTACCGCCCGAATGAGCACCGCCGCCGGAAAGCCCTCCAGTTCGGTGACCAGATTGAGCATGTAGTGCATACCGTAGACAAAATAAACGTAGGTATATCCCGGCGGGCCGAACATGACCTCAGTCCGGGCGGTTCGGCCCCGGCTGGCGTGGCTGGCGCTGTCGTGCGGGCCAATGTAGGCTTCGGTTTCCACAATTAAGCCGCTCAGCCTCCGGCCGTCAATTTCCCGCACCAGCCATTGGCCCAACAACTCACGGGCTACGATCAGGGTGGGGCGCTGAAAAAAGTCTTGCTCAATAATGGTCATAGCCGCTGATTGTACCCAAAATCCTGGCTTTTGACCATCCGGCGACCATTGCCAAGCCCACTTGAGTGTGGTAAGATAGGTACAAGTTACAAGTAACAGGTGACAAGTTGCAGGCAGCAGGTTTCAAGTGGCAGGCGAAACGGCAGGTTGAAGAGCCGTGGAATTGGTTGTTACCTGGCAGTTATCCTGTTAAACCCATTCAGTACATAATCTAAAGGAGATATATTCATGCGAAAACCCATTATTGCCGGCAACTGGAAAATGTACAAAACCATTGCCGAAGCCGTCCAGTTGGCGCGGGGCATCCGCGAGGCCGTCGTTAACATCGAGGGGGTGGATATGGTGCTCTGTCCCCCGTTTACGGCGCTGGCTGCGGTTGAAGATGTCATATCCAACAGTAAAATTGGTTTGGGCGCCCAAAATATGTATTGGGCCGAGCAAGGCGCTTTCACCGGGGAAATTTCACCGCTGATGCTGGAAGGCTTGTGCGATTACGTGATTCTGGGTCACTCGGAGCGGCGCCAGTTTTTTGGCGAGACCGATGAGGGGGTCAACCAAAAGATCAAGGCGGCCCTGGCCCATAAATTGCTGCCGATTGTTTGTGTTGGGGAAAATCTGGACCAAAATGAAGCTGGCGAAACGGTTGAGTTTGTGGGCGGCCAGGTGAAAGCAGCCTTTGCCGGTCTGTCGGCTCAGGATGCCGTTAAAGTGATTGTAGCCTACGAACCCATCTGGGCGATCGGCACCGGCAAAACAGCCGAACCGGTCGACGCCAACCAGATCATCGCCCAGAGCGTGCGCGGTCCTCTGGCGGCGCTGTACGGTGACGAGGTAGCCCAACAAATCCGGGTGCAGTATGGCGGCAGTGTAAAACCCGACAACATTGCGGCGTTTATGGCCCAGCCGGAAATCGACGGCGCGTTGGTGGGGGGGGCCTGCCTCAAGGTTGATAGTTTTGTGGCTATTATCAAAGGCGCGCTGTAATTGAAAGTTTTGAGTTTTGAGTGCTTAGTTTTGAGTTCCATACCAGACATACTTTTTTTCAAGTTTGCTACTCGTAACTCACACTTACAACTCAAAACTCAAAACTCAAAACTCAAAACTCGATGTCTGATTGGTCTGCCCTGTTTTGGTTGATTGTTGTATTTTTGGTGATGTATCCCCTGAAACGGTGGATCAGCGCCCACGTGCAGGGAGTCGCTTTTTTGATTTCTGGCAATCCACAGGTAGCGGTCTGGCTTTTTTGGGTACTCTTTTTGCCGGGCACCTTGCTGCACGAAATCAGTCATTGGTTGACCGCCAAGTTACTGGGTGTGAAAACCGGGAAATTCTCGCTGTGGCCTAAAAAGAAAAAGGGGGGAGAATTGCAGCTGGGCTCGGTTCAGGTGGAGGTGGTTGACCCTTTTCGCTACAGTCTAATCGGCCTGGCGCCGCTGATTTTTGGCAGCCTGGCTGTGCTTATTATCGGCCAGGGGCAGCTTGAATTGGGCCAACTGGGTGAAGCCTTGCTCAGCGGTGACCTGCAAACGCTCAGTCAGGCCCTGGTGGCGACCCTCAGCGTTCCCGACGTGTGGTTGTGGTTGTATCTGTTGTTTGCAATCTCCAACGCCATGCTACCCAGCCCCTCGGACCGAACCGCCTGGCGCACAGTGCTGCTCTATTTGGGGCTGGCCGTGCTGCTGGCAATTGCGCTGGGGTTCAATCCTACCATTTCCCCGGGCGTACAGGAGTTCATCCTGGCAATTATCACCTACTTGCTGGCCGCTTTTCTGATCACGGTGGCGGTTGACCTCTTTTTTATTGTCATCATCCTTGTCAGTGAAACCGTTTTGGGTTTAATTATGGGTCGGCGGGTCCAGTACAATCGCTAGACAATACCTCGGCGCGACTTTTTTGACACAACCACCGATCCATGATAGACTGGCGATTAGAAAATCATTTTTTACCAGCATCTTACCCAAAGGAGGCGCATATTATGTTACAACTACAAACTGCCGAAGTGCTGATAACGCGCCCGCGGGTGAGTAGATAACGAGAGCAGGAACTCAACCAAGACAACCTTGAGTATAACTGCTTAACTTCAGATCACGGCCACGGGTGCATTTATACCCTGCGGCTGTTTTTATTTTAAATTAGCCGGTGATAATTCACTTGCTGATGACTATGGCTACGGGGCGCCGCACATTTCCGTAGCCTTTTTTATTGATTCAGAAACTTATCAAGATGGGGAGTAAACCACAATAATGAACGAAGATAAAGAGGCGACCATCAAGCGATATCAAAAAATGGTCAAAAAAATAAAGCAGCAACAAGAGTCGCCGGTTGCCGCCAAAAAGTTGAAACGCAACCGCCAACCCAAGCCGGTCCGTCAAAAAAAATGGCGGGCCTATGATCCCGACACCTGGGATGAACTGGAGCAGGAGTTAGAGGAGCGGGTTATGCCACGCGGCGAGGAAGAACGCCGGCGAGTCGTGGCGCAAGCAACCTCTCAGCCGGATCCTACCGCATCGACCTTGTCTACACCCCCGCCAACAGGCCAAACCGGCCAGGTCATCGAAGTGAGCCAGGGGTTGTGCCGGGTGCAGTTGGGTTCACGTACCCTGATTTGTACGGTGCGCGGCGCGCTCTCGGCTATCGAGACTGGTTTTACCAATGTGGTGGCAGTTGGCGATGAGGTCATCGTGCAGCCCAACGGCGCCGGCGAGGGCATCATCGAGGCGGTCTACCCTCGGCGCAGTTTCCTGGCCCGCCCCGATATTTTCTACAACCATTTGCAGCAGGTAATTGCCGCCAACGTTGACCAACTGCTGATCGTATCCGCCTGGCGAGAACCTGCTATCTGGCTGGAACTGATTGACCGTTATCTGATTACGGCCCAACGTAACCAACTGCCGGCCGTGATTTGCCTGAACAAGGTCGACCTGGCCCAAGATGAAGCCGAGGTTCAGGCAGCGCTCCAACCGTACCGGGACCTGGGTTATGCCATTGTTTTGACCAGCGCGCTAACCGGTCAGGGCCTTGATGAACTGCGAACTATCCTGCACCAGCGGACCACGGTGCTGGCCGGCTTATCCGGCGTCGGCAAATCATCCCTGCTGGCTGCGCTCCTGCCCGGCTTACAGGTCAGGATCGGCGAGGTTAGCGAGTCCAGCGGCGACGGGCGACATACGACTTCCCAGGCTACCTTGATCCGGTTAGGTTCGACCGGGGCAATCATCGACACCCCCGGCATCCGCGAGTTTGGCCTGGCCGGACTCCAACGCCGGGAGTTAGCACAGTTCTTCCCGGAAATCGCCGAGCTATCGACCGGCTGCCGCTTCAAGAACTGTGCTCACCTGGCCGAACCGGGTTGCGCTGTGCGTCAGGCTGAGGCCAGCGGCCATCTGGCGGCCAGTCGCTACCACAGCTACCGGAAAATCTATGAATCATTGCTAGAGTAGCCATTTGTAGCTCAAACCAACTGTCCTCAAAATGAAAGTCGGGCATATCCAGCCCGACTTTCGAAAGACATTCTCGGAAATAAATTGGGCGTCGCGCATGTCATTCCGAGTGAAGCGAAGCGGAACCGGAACGAGGAATCCCTTGAACCGTGGCTAAAAAGCCCCTCCACAGGGACGCTTCGCGTCGCTCCCTGACTATTCCGTCTCCAGCTTTAGCGCCGCCGAGTTGATACAGTGACGCAAATGGGTCGGCGCCGGACCGTCCTCGAAGACGTGGCCCAAATGGGCATCGCAGACGGCGCACAACACCTCAGTGCGGCGCATAAACCAGCTATCGTCGATCTCGGTTTTGATATTTTCCTCATCCACCGGCGCCCAAAAGCTGGGCCAGCCGGTGCCAGAGTCGAATTTGGTCTCCGAACTGTACAGCGGCGTACCGCAGCCGACACAGCGGTAGACCCCCTTTGCCTTGGAATTGTAATACTCGCCGGTGAACGGTCGTTCCGTCCCCTTTTGCCGGGTGATATGATACTGCTCCGGGGTGAGCTGCTGTCGCCATTCCGCGTCGGTTTTGATTACTTTTTGCCTGGCCATAATTTCTCCTCATTAGTCTTGGCAATTATTCAACCTCATAAGCATAAACCTAATTTTAGGGCCAAGTTATTAAAATTCTATGAACAGCTCAAAAATGGACTATCACTTTTGAGAGCTAGCTTCTCAACTCCGCGCCCAACTCCCGTTCCAGCCGCTTGACGATGTTCTGCTGCTGCCGGGCCACAACCTGATCGGTTAACGTGGCTTTTTCGGATTGGAAGGTCAGGCTGTAGGCGAGGCTCTTTTTACCCTGGCCAATCTGTTCGCCCCGGTACACATCAAACAGGCGGACGCCGGTCAGCAAAGGTTGACCGGTCTGGAGAATGAGGCTTTGGACCTGCTCGGCTGGGATGTGCTCGGCGACCACCACGGCGATATCCTGCTGCACCGGCGGGAAGCGCGGCACACTGCGGACCACGTGCAGCTCCGGCACCTGGGCCAGTAGCAAGTCCAGGTCGATATCGGCCGCCACCACCGGCCATTCTGCCTCAATTTGAAACTCGTAAGCTGCAACCACCAGCGGGTGTAATTGACCGAATAAGCCGACCGGCTGGCCATTGACCAGCAGAGTCGCCACCCGGCCGGGATGGAAGGCATGATGCTGAGCGGGTTCAAAGGCCGCGTTAGCCAGGTGGAGACCGGCCAGCAACGCTTCGATAATGCCTTTGAGATCAAAGAAATCCACCGGGCTGGCGTCGACGGGCAGCCAGCTCACCTCCTCTCGCGGGCCGCTCAGCACGATTGCCAGGCGGCGCGGTTCGATCGGGAGGATGGCCGCTTCGTTTACTCCCCCCTGATTCCCTCCCTTTTGAAGGGGGGGGCCAGGGGGGGGTAAATAAATGTGCCCCACTTCAAACAATTGCACCCGGTCACGATAACGACTGTTCTGGGCGGCTATCTCCAACACGCTGTTGAGCAGGCTGTGACGCATAACCACCCGCTCCGGCGTGGTGGGATTGGCCAGGGTGACATAGCTGATCCCGGCGGCATACGCCCGGCCCAGCAGCCGCGCTTCGGCCTGCGGGGTGGTCAGCCGGTAGGTGATGATCTCTTGCAGCCCGGTCTGGACTAACAGGTCGCGCACCTGCTCCTCCCGCTCCAGAGCCACATTATTTCGCTGCGGCGGCAGCTCATCATTCATTTCCGACACCGGCAGGCGGTCGTACCCGTAGATGCGGGCAATCTCCTCGACCAGGTCGGCCCGGCCGGTGGTTGGTTCGGCCGAGATGTCCAGGCGATGGTCGGGCACGGTCACCCGGAGGGATGAAGGTTGAATTTCTTCAACCTGAAATTCCAGGGCCTCTAAAACGCGTTTGATTTCGGCCAGTTCCAGTTCGATGCCCAATAGTCGGGTCACTTCGGCCTGGGGCAGGTCAAGCGTGATCACTTCGGGCGGGTTGGGGTAGTAATCGAGTACGTCCCGCGTGACGATACCGCCGGCCAGATCGACCATCAATTTGGCTGCTCGCAAAGCCCCCGCCATCGCCAGAGCCGGATGGACGCCCCGGCTGAAGCGGTAGCCGGCCTCGGAATGAATGTTCAGGGCCTGGCTGGTACGGCGAATGTTGATAAAGTTCCAGGCCGCCGCCTCCAGCAGAATGTTTTGGCTGGTATCGCTGACCTCACTTTCTTGACCACCCATTATCCCACCGATGCTAAGGTTACTCTTGGGATCGGTCACCAGGATGGAATATTCCGGCATCGAGTGGGTTTTGCCGTCGAGGGTCAACACGGTTTCACCGGGTTGGGCCAACCGGGTGATAATTTTGACACCCCCCTCGGTCCCCCCTGCCAGGGGGGAAGTTGCCCCCTCGGTCCCCCCTGTGAGGGGGGAAGTTGCCCCCTCGGTCCCCTGTGGGCGCGACGCATTATATTCCTCCGCCCGCCGACGCAGCACATCCCAATCGAAGGCGTGGTTGGGCTGGCCCACTTCCAGCATCACGTAGTTGCTGACATCGACGATGTTGTTGATGGGGCGCATCCCGGCCAGCCGCAGGCGGCGCTGCATCCAGTAAGGTGAGGGCTTGATGGCGATGCCCTCGATCAGAATGGCCACAAAGCGGGGGTTTAGCTCCGGCTCGGTAGTCTCGATGGTCAGCACATCACTCAATGGCGGCAGAGCCAGCGTCTCGGCGCGGCCCAGAGTTAATTCGCCTGCCTCGGGCAATCTAACCGGCGGAGCCGGCCGGTTCAGCGGCGGCCGGACCGGAAATTCATACAGCTCCGGGTAACGGAGTTGCTGGCCGGTCAGAGCGGCTACCTCGCGGGCCACGCCCAAGATCGAGGCGCAGCGGCTCAAATTGGGGGTGATGTCAATATCCAGCACCACATCGCCCCACAGATCGACCAGCGGGGTACCGGGCGCGGCCGGTTCGTCGGGGGCCAGGATGATACCCTCATGCTCATCGCTCAAGCCCAGCTCTTTTTCAGAGCAGAGCATATGGCGGTTCATGATGCCCCGAATCTGGCGTCCCTTGAGCACCATCTTGACGCCGGGTTCGCTGGCATGGCCATCGTAAACGGTGGCCCCTTCCAGTACAAAGGGAGATTTGAGATGCAGGTGGCTGATGTCGCCCTGGCCGACATACTCGAACAGGTTAGGCGCGCCGGTCACAACCGTCTCCGGCTCGGCCGCGCCAATATCGACCGTGGCCAGCACCAGGCGGTCGGCGTTGGGATGCTGCTGCACCTTGAGAATATGGCCCAACACCAGTTTCTCCCGATCCCAGATCAAATCGGCCCCGGCCACGCCAACGTAGCGGATGGAGCCAACCTCCAGGCCGGCCAGGGTCAGCCGTTCGGCCAGTTCGGCCACCGGCATCGTAATGTCAACAAAATCTTTGAGCCAGCTAATGGGTACTTTCATGGTTCATCTCGATTATTGGTTAGGTCTTATCGTTGGGAATAGATTCTGATTGATCGGATGCCGTAAAACGTAAAACGTGAGGCGAAAATTGCGTTTCACGTTTTTCGACCACAACTTGCCACTTAAAACTGCTCCAGAAAACGCAAATCATTGCCCCAGAAGTAGCGAATGTCCTCGATGCCGTGGCGGAGCATGGTGATGCGTTCCGGCCCCATGCCAAAAGCGAAACCGCTGAATTTGTTGGGATCGTAGCCGCCATTACGCAATACATTGGGATGGACCATGCCGCAGCCCAGAATTTCCAGCCAGCCGATATATTTGCAAACCCGGCAGCCTTTGCCGTCGCACAAGAAACATTCGACGTCCATTTCCGCCGACGGTTCGGTGAAGGGGAAGTGGCTGGCGCGGAAACGGACTGGCCGGCCCTGGCCATAGAGGCGATTGGTGAAGTTGATCAGCGTGCCTTTCAAATCACTGAAGCGGATGCCCGGCCCCACGGCCAACCCCTCGACCTGATAGAATTGGATCTCGGAACGGGCGGTGATCTGTTCGTGGCGGTAACACATACCGGGCAGGATAACCCGGATCGGCTCAGGGTAGTAATCGCGCATCACCCGGATCTGCCCAGGCGAGGTATGGGTGCGCAGCAGCACGTCGGGATTGGTAGTGTAAAATGTATCCTGCATTTCCCGAGCCGGGTGGTGCGGCGGGAAGTTGAGCAGTTGGAAATTCATCTCGTCGGTCTCGACATCGCGGCTGCGGTAGATTTGAAAGCCCATATCGGCCCAAATCTGGTAGATACGGCGCAGGGTTTGGGTGCTGGGATGTAACCGGCCGCGGGCCACCGGCCGGCCGGGCAGGGTGACGTCGATGGCGCCGGCGGTCAGGTTCTGCTCCATTTCGGCCGCCTTAATCACGGCAGCTTTGGCCTCAAAGGCCGCCTCCAGCTCATTCTTAAGCTGGTTGGCCCGCTGGCCGAAAGCGGGGCGCGCCTCTTTGGGTAGTTCGCCCACGCGGCGGAGCATTTGGGGGATGTCGCCCTTGCGCCCGATGTAGCGACTGTGCCAGGCGTCCAGGGCCTCCCCGGTCGAAAGTTGCTCCAACTCAGTGCGGGCCGTTTGGGCTAAGGTTTCAAGTTGGTCTAGCATAACGCTTCCCTCGAACGTATGAATTTAAACGATGGCTTTAACAGAAGCCATATCATAGTATATCTTGCCGTGGCGAGCAAAATAAAAAGGGCGCAACCGGTAAGTGGCTGCGCCCTGAAAATTCGGTAAAGTTGGCTTAACCGCCGGTCAGTACGCGCCACCCTAGCTGGCCAATAAAGAAAAAGACGCCCGCAACAGCAAAAGCGAACGTCAGTAACAAAGCGCTATTAAGCTGGCTGGGCTGAGCAGGCGTAGCGACTTTAACTTGAATTTGATGGTGAAGCCGGCGCAATTGTCGTTGAGTCATTAGATACAAAGTCCCCCCAAAGGTCAGTTTTGGAAATCATAGCACAGGAAAGCCGCAGAGTCAACCCCCTATTTTTGGCTGATTCCATCAGCGGTTATCTGACCCGTACATGCTCTTCATTTCGTCATAGACCCGGCTAACTCCGGCCCTGATCCGCTTTTCAATGATCGATTTTTCACCGGGCCGGTAGGGGAAGAAATCGATCATCTGGCTGATAACCACCGCAGCTTCGGCTTTGGTTCGTCCGGATTTGAATTGGCTGCGCACCTTGGCTCGCATCGTTCTGATATATTCGGAGACCGGTTCGCTGGCCTCGACATTGCACAAGGGGCCGTGACCGGGCACAATGAGTTCATATTTTTGCTTGCGTAGCCAGCGCAGCTTATTCAACCACTCTTCGCTGAGACACTGGCCCAAGGCCGGATGCTCGTCGACCACGACCAGATCACCGGTGAAGAGGATCCGTTCTTTGGGCAGGTACAGCCCACTGGTGGCCGGGGTATGTCCACCCAGGTGCATAAAATGAAACTCTCGGCCACCTTTCTCCATAATCAGTTTACCACTGAAGCAGAGTTCAGGTTTGATAATTCTGATCTCGTCGAACTGCTTCTGCACATCCGGCCGTTTTTTGAAGAAATTTTTGGTGCGCTCGATAAAGGTATCCTTATAATTGGCCATTTCTTTCCAGGCCGCTTCGTGGGCCAGAATGGGCGCGTCAAAAAATTGATTACCCATGATGTGGGCGCGGTGGTGGTCGGTATTAAAAACATACAGGACCTTATCGGTGAGTTCTGAAACTGTCCTGGCCCAATGTCTGGCATCTTCCGGAATTATCGGGGTGTCGATGACAATGGCGCCGGCGTCGGTGAGAATGCAACCGACATTTGCCCCTTCATAATCCAGTTGAACAAATACTCGATCGTCAATTTCGCGGAGCATATTTTCTGGCAACCTCCTCAGTAGGCCGCGTGTAGTTTAGCACAATTGATTACTAGAATCAAGGGGATTCCGGCTCTTTTTTGCTATCCGTTTCCGCATAAATAGCCGCCAACCGTCTTTTCGGGTATAATAAAGAGTGCTTCGTTTTCCCCCGGAAGCCACTTTTTTTACAGCCAAACTTGGCAATTTGGAGAACTCAGGATGGAAATTGGTACGGTTAAACATGTAAATATTGAAAGTGAAATGCGGGTAGCCTACCTGGATTACGCCATGAGCGTGATTGTTTCGCGGGCTTTACCCGACGCTCGTGATGGGCTAAAACCGGTCCATCGCCGCATTTTGTACGCTATGCATGACATGGGCGTGCGCCATAACACCCCCCACAAAAAGAGCGCCAGAATTGTCGGTGAGGTGCTGGGCAAGTACCACCCCCACGGCGACTCGGCGGTGTACGACGCCATGGTGCGGATGGCCCAGGATTTTGCCATGCGTTATCCGCTGGTGGACGGTCAGGGCAACTTTGGCAGCATCGATGGCGACAGTCCGGCGGCGATGCGTTATACCGAGGCCCGCCTGGCCCGTATTTGCCAGGAGATGCTGGCCGACATCGACAAGAATACGGTCGATTGGACCGACAATTTTGACGGCAGCTTGCAAGAGCCACAGGTTCTGCCGGCTCGATTGCCCAATCTGCTGCTCAACGGCACCTCCGGCATTGCCGTGGGCATGGCCACCAACATCCCGCCCCACAACCTCACCGAAATCTGCGATGCCTTGATCTACCTGATCGAGCATTACAACCAGGTGGACGATGTAACCGTTCAAGACCTCATGCAATTTGTAAAGGGGCCTGATTTTCCCACCGGGGCTACCCTCATTGGCCAGGAGGGGCTGCTGAATGCCTACGGCACGGGCAAAGGCCGGGTGACGATGCGCGCCGTAGCCCGGATCGAGGAGATGAAAGGTAATCGCCACCGGATTGTGGTAACCGAGATTCCCTACCAGGTGAACAAAGCTTCGCTGCTGGAGCGCATTGCCGACCTGGTGCGGACCGACAAGTTGAAAGACATTGCCGACCTGCGGGATGAGTCGGATCGAGCCGGGCTGTCTATTGTCATCGAGTTGAAGCGGGGCGCTCAACCCAAGCAGGTGCTCAACCAGTTGTACAAATTCACGCCTTTGCAATCGACCTTTGGTATCAATATGCTGGCCCTGCTGGATAATGAGCCGCGGGTTCTGCCGCTCAAACGGGCGCTCACGGCCTACCTCGAGCATCGCCGCGAGGTGATCACTCGCCGCACCGAATTCGACCTGGACAAAGCCCGCCAGCGCGCCCATGTATTAGAGGGATTGCGCATCGCCCTGGAGCACCTGGATGAAGTCATTCGCACGATCCGCCAGAGCCAGGATGCCGACATGGCCCGGAGCGAGTTGATCGCCAGGTTTGGTCTCAGCCAGGTTCAGGCGCAGGCCATTTTGGATATGCAACTGCGCCGGCTGGCCGCGCTGGAACGGCAAAAAATAGAGGATGAGTACCAGGAGGTGATGAAAACCATTGCCTATCTGGCAGACCTGCTGGCCAACCCGCCCAAGATTCTGGATTTGATCAAAGAAGATCTGCAAAAACTCAAAGAGGATTACGGCGACGCCCGGCGCACCCAAATTTTGGTCGACGCGACCGAGGTATTTGACGAAGAAGATTTGGTCAAAGAGGAACAGGTGCTCATTTCTATCACCGAGCGAGGTTATATCAAGCGCGTGCCCAGCAAAACCTACCGGGCGCAGGGCCGGGGCGGACGCGGCGTAACCGGCATGACCACTCGCGATGAGGATGAAGTCGAGTTTTTGTTTGCGGCCAGCACCCTCGATACCATCCTCTACTTCACCGACAAGGGCAAAGTTTACTCGGAAAAAGCCTACCACATCCCCGATGCCAGCCGCACGGCCAAAGGCGTTTCCATTGTCAATTTGGTCAATTTGAGCCCGGGTGAAAAAATTACGGCCGCGGTGGCGGTACCCAATTTTGACCAGGCTGAATATTTGATTATGTTGACCCGTAAGGGGCGGATCAAACGGACCATTCTAAGCGAATTTGAGTCGGTGCGGCCCAGCGGCCTGATTGCTATTACCCTGGATGATGATGACGAGTTGGGTTGGGTCAAGCTAACCGATGGCGATGACGAAATCGTGATTGTGTCGCGCGACGGCCAGGCCATTCGCTTTGAGGAGACCGATGTGCGAGCGATGGGCCGAGCCGCGGCCGGCGTAGGGGCCATGCGGCTGCGCGGCAACGATGAAATTCGGGGCATGGACGTGGTTGTGCCCAACGGCGACCTGCTGGTGGTAACCGAAAAAGGCTTTGCTAAACGCACCCCGCTCACCGAATACAATCTACAGAAACGGAACGGCGGCGGCGTGCGCACGATGACCAACAACATGACTAAAACCGGTAAAATTATTGCCGCCCGGGTGGTCTCTGATGATGGCGATCTGACCCTGATTTCGAGGGAAGGGATTATGCTGCGCACCCGGATCAAAGATATTCCCCAGTACAGCCGGGCCACCCGCGGGGTCACCGTGATGAACCTGAAACGGGATGATGTGGTGGCCTCGGTGGCGGTGCTAGAGCCCAAAGACAGTAAAAGTGACATGACTGCTGAAATCGACGACGAGGTCGTAGGGGTCGAGCCGGCAATTGAGCCGGCTGTATCAAAAATTCCAACCAACGGCCAGGGTGAATAAATGCTCAAAACTCGGATCATCTCCGCAGCCATTGCTATTCCAATTGTTATCGGCGCGGTCTACCTGGGGGGTATTTGGTTTGCCGCCGGAGCGGGCTTGATTGCCCTGATTGCCGGCTGGGAATTTGGCCAGATGATGGCAACCGGCGGCCACCAGACAACTCCGTTGTTTACCCTGGCGCTGATTGCCGTGTTGATTTACACCAGCTACCAACCGGATTCAGGCTGGCTCAATTTTGCCCTGACCGCCATCCTGCTACTGTCGCTGGCCTGGCAGTTGTTCAGCACCGCGCCGGGTCCCACGGTTAATTGGGCCTTGACTATTGCCGGCGGGCTTTACATCGGCTGGGGGCTGGGTCACCTGGTGGCCCTGCGCCAGCGGCCCGATGGCCTGGCCTGGGTCTGGCTGGCCCTGGTCGCCACCTGGGGCGCCGATACCCTGGCCTATTTTGTGGGCCGGTCCGTGGGCCGGCATAAGCTCTGGCCGCGCCACAGCCCCAAGAAAACATGGGAAGGGCTGATCGGCAGCATCTTTGGCGGGGTGCTGGGCGCAGCGCTGGTCACACTGCTGTTTGGCATGAATTGGGGCGTCACCCTGGTGATTGGAGCGATTGTGCCCATTGCCGGCCTCTTCGGCGACCTGTCAATATCGATGATGAAGCGCGAGGTCGGCGTGAAGGACTCGTCCAACCTCTTCCCTGGTCACGGCGGCTTTCTGGACCGGATCGACAGCCTGCTGTTTGTGAGTCTGGTGGTCTTTTATTATGCATTGTGGGTAGGTTAAAAGCGAGCGTTGTAATGGATAAATCGCCTTTTCCGGGCATGGACCCATATCTTGAAAAAAGCGATTATTGGCTGGATTTTCATCATCGGCTGGCCAACCAGATCAGCGCCCAACTGATGGCGCACCTGCCAGCCAGGTATGTCGCTTTATTGGAACGATATTATGCCATTGATTACTCCGGCCTGGGTATTGTCGGCGCACCGCCGCCAAAAGGTCTTTATCCCGACGTTCAGGTCAGCCGGGTGAAAGAAGCAGCCACAATA
>CAYZHI010000032.1:0-15717 GCA_964477335.1 uncultured Caldilineaceae bacterium
CAGATAGCGTTCGATTAACTCAGCTGCCTGCGCCCCGTGCTGAAAGCCCAGCTCATAGGCGCTGCCGGCCACCTCGATCAGGGGAAAGATTGGGACATTCATCGTCCGGTCCTTTGCTTAGACCACCGACAGCCGACTGATGACCGCCGCCAATTATAAGCCGATAATCTTTTCGGCGGTCTACGGTCCGCTGTCGGCGGTCACAAGGTTTAGAGGGCGCAACTACGTTAAATCAATAAATATGGATTTTCAAGGGAGCGCTTCAACTCGGCCAGAAATTGGGCTGCGGCGGCGCCATCCACCACGCGATGGTCGGCGGCCAGGGTGACGTTCATCATTGGCCGTAACTCAAGCTGGCCTTCGACCCCCACCGGCGTGTCAACGATGGCCCCAACCGCCAGAATGGCCGTTTCGGGGGGGTTGATGATGGCGGTGAACGACTCGATCCCGTACATGCCCAGGTTAGAGATGGTGAAGGTGCTGCCGCTCATCTCGGCCGGCGGCAGGCGTTTGGCCCTGGCCCGCTCGATCACATCAGCCATCTCGGCGACGATCTGCTCCAGATTCTTGCGCTCGGCTCCTTTGATAACCGGTACAATCAGGTAATCCTCCAGGCTGGTAGCAATGCCCAAATTCACCTCGGCCCAAACGATAATCTCCTGGCCATGCAGCGATGCATTCAAATAGGGATGGCGGGGCAGAATGGCCGCCACGGCCCGGGCGATAATGGCTGTAAAGGAGGGTTTGCGGCCGGTCTTTTGCTCGATCAAGGGGCTGACCCGCTGGCGCAGCCGGGTCGCTTCGGTCATATCGACCCGCAACGACAGGGTGATATGCGGGGCGGTAAAGGCGCTGTAGGTAAGGCGGTCGGCAATAATCTTGCGCGGTCCGGCCAGCGGCGTCACTTCCTTGCGCGGAATATTGGGCAAAGGTATCTCCACCGCCGGGACAACACCGCTGGCAGCAGGCGCGGCAACCGGCCGGGCCGGCGGTTCGACTTCCACCCTGGCCGCCGGCTGCTGCCCGGCAAAAGCCAACACGTTGTCCTTGTGCACACGTCCCTGCGGCCCGCTGCCGGACACCAACGCCAGATCGATCCCCAACTCCGCGGCCAGATGCCGCGCCGCCGGAGTAGCCCGCACTTTGCCGAGGTCGGCTGAGGCGGGCGGCGAAATCGTTTTGACAGCGGCCGGCTCGGCGGGTGAGATCGGTTCGGCGGCCGGGGCAGGTTTGGCAGCGTCCCCAACCGGCAGGGCCTCGCCCGGCTCAAGGATATAAGCGATCACCGTGGTCACCGGAATCACATCGTCGGGTTTGGCGCTAAGCCCGGCCAGAATACCGCTGGCCGGCGACTCGACTTCAATGTTGGCTTTATCGGTTAACACGACAAAGAGAGGATCACCTTTTTTAACCTGGTCGCCTTCTTGCTTCAACCATTCCACAAAGGTGCCGTTGTCCATTACCATATCCACTTTGGGCATAATGACTTCAGTGGCCATGAGGCTATCTCCCTTCCCGGGCTAAGGTTCTGGCCGCGGCCACGATATCTTCAACTTGCGGTACGGTGGCCCGTTCCAAGGTACGATTGTACGGAATGGGAATATCGCGGCCGGCCAGCCGCCGGATGGGGGCGTCGAGAAAATCAAAAGCCTCGCTTTCAGCCACTACCGCGGCCAACTCGCCGCCAAAACCACCGGTAATGGGCGCTTCGTGGACAATCAGCACCCGGCCCGTTTTGGACACTGAGGCCACAATGGTGGCTTTATCGAGCGGCTTGAGGCTGCGCAGATCGACCACCTCCAGTTCAATGCCCTCGGCGGCCAGTTGTGCGGCTGCTTCCAACGCCCGCGGAACCATAATCGAGTAGGCCAGCACCGTTAGATCGCGGCCTTCACGTTTGACCTCGGCCTGGCCAAGCGGAATATCGTAGGATTCTTCCGGCACCACGCCTTTAATCCGGTAGAGCAGCTTATGCTCCATAAAAAGAACCGGATTGTTGTCACGAATGGCCGTGATTAGCAACCCCTTGGCATCGTAAGGCGTCGCCGGAGCGACTACTTTGATGCCAGGAGTGTGCACAAACCAGTTCTCCAGGCTCTGGGAATGCTGGGCGGCCGCGCCGGTGCCGGAGCCGGCCGGCGCCCGGACTACCATCGGGATGCTGGCCTTGCCGCCAAACATAAAGCGCATCTTGGCGGCCTGGTTCACCAACTGGTTCATCGAGATCGTCAAAAAATCCATAAACATAATTTCCATCACCGGGCGCATCCCCATCAGGGCTGCTCCGGCCGAGGCGCCGGCAATCGCGGCCTCAGAGATGGGCGTATCGCGGATGCGTTCTGGGCCAAACTCCTCCAACATGCCGCGGGTCACCCCAAAGGCCCCGCCATAAACGCCAATGTCTTCACCCATCAAAAAAACTTCGGGATTTTGGCGCATCTCCAGCGTCAAGGCTTCCCGCACGGCCTCCAGATAGGTCAACTCGCGTTTGCCGTTCTGTGTCATGGCGCATATACCTCGTCTTCCATATTTTCGGGGGAGGGTTCAGGCATAATTATCGCCTCCTCGGCGGCCCGGTCAATGGTGGCTTTGGCCTGCCGGTCAATCGCTTCGGTTTCATCGGCCGTCATCACGTTGGCTTCAATCAATACTCGTTTGAACCGTTCGATAGGACAGCGCTGCTTCCACTCCTCGATCTCCTCCGGGGTACGGTAGAGATTGCGGTCACTCTTGGAGTGGCCCCGCCAGCGATAGGTCCGATTTTCGATGAATGACGGCCCCTCGCCGGCCCTGGCCCGCTCAATGCCGGCCTCGACGGCCTGGTAGACGGCCAGGACATCATTGCCATCGACGGTGACGCCGGGAATACCATAAGCGATGGCGCGAATGGAGAGGCGGTCGATGTTGGTGACTTTGTCAATGGCCGCCGACATGCCGTACTGGTTGTTATCGCAGATAAAGACGACCGGCAATTTCCAGACCGAAGCCATATTCAGCGACTCGTGAAATTCGCCCAGGTTGGTAGCGCCGTCGCCAAAGAAGGAGAGCAATACTTTGTCGGATCGACGCATTTGCAGAGCCAGGGCAATGCCGACTGCGGTCGGGATGCCGCTGGCGACCACGCCGGTCGCGCCCAGATTGCCGCCGGGAATATCGGCAATGTGCATCGATCCACCCCGGCCGCGGCAATAACCCGGCTCTTTGCCCAAAAATTCGGCCATCATCAAGGTGATATCGGCCCCTTTGGCAATGGTGTGGCCGTGGCCGCGGTGGTGGTGGATGATCAGATCGTCGGGCCGCAGCGCCGCGATGGAGCCTACCGGGGAGGCTTCCATACCAATCGAAAGATGCATGGTACCGTGAACCAGCCCCCGGACGTATAACTCCTCGGCTTTTTCTTCAAAATAGCGAGTTTCACACATCCGGGCTAACATCCAGGCCAACTTGTCGCGGGGCAGCTCTTTGACCAGGTTAGCACTATCAGTGGTTATTAATAGATTTTCTACTTCAAGTTCAACAGGGGAAATCGTCATTATCAATCCTCCACTAAATATCTATCGGGTGTCCCAACCCCACGCCAGGGCAGATATTTTGGACTATCCTCTACTTTGGCCATAGTTGTGAGCATACAGTTCGGCCACCTCAGCAATCTGGGCGGGGGTCAGGATAATGGGCTGGCCCCGCAGCAGCGCCAGATGGGTAATCTTGGCGATATCCTCGACTTCTACGGCCATTTTGGTGGCCTGTTTGGCCGACTTACCGATGGTAAAAACGCCGTGATTCTGCATAATAATGGCCAATGATTGGCCGATGTTGGCCAGGATTTCCCGGCCAATATCCTCTCCACCAATGGGGGCATACCCCCCGATGGGAATCTGGCCCCCTAACATCGCCGTGGTGGTAAGGCAGGCCGGAATAGGCTGCCCCAGCGCGGCAAAGCTGGTGGCATAGACGGAATGGGTATGAGCCACGCCAAAAACGTCCGGCCGGTGATTATAAATGTAAAGGTGAGTAGCCGTATCGACTGAGGGGATCAGATCACCCTCAACCACATGGCCTTCCAGATTGACCACAACCATGTGAGCCGGGGTCATCTCCTCATAGCTGACGCCGCTCGGCTTGATGACCACCAGGTTACTCTCCGGGTCTCGCCCACTCACGTTGCCGCTGGTCATTTTAACCAGTCCGTTTTTAGGCAACTCCAGATTACATTTCCAGACTTCCTCACGTAATTTCTCTAATAACATTGCATTACTCCGCCATTTTGGCCGTCTGCTGACGCATCTCTATGGGTCAGCAACGCAAATTGTAGCTACTCAGCCATGTCACTTTGACAATTCACCTGGTCCAGGTCGATTTGAATTGTCAGCAACGCAAATTGTAGCTACTCAGCCATGTCACCCCGCCGGCTGAGTTATCGAACTCCAAACTGTACTGGTCAAATGCTCAACAAAGTTTCGGGCCGCTACAGCGGTCTTAAACGGGTCGCCGGTTGAGTCCATCTCGGCCCACATTTCTACGACCAGGGGGCCGCTAAAGCCAATATCGGCAAGAGCCTGAAACGTTTCCCGGAAAGGAACGATGCCCTCGCCAAAAGGCACGCCGCGGATAGCGCCGGGCCGGGCATCCTTAACGTGAACGGCGACCAGATGTCCGGCGGCCAGCCTGAACTGGTCAGGGGGGTGATAACCGGCGCCAGCCAGATTAGCCATATCGGCATAGAGCTGAAACCAGGGCGAATTCAGTTCATGGACCAACGCTAAACCCCGCTCAATCGACTCCAGATAGGGCGTATCGACGTTTTCCAACCCCAACATCACCCCGGCCCGGCTGGCCCATTGCACGCCCTGCTGCAACCCTTCAACAAACCGCGCCCTGGTTTGATCATCACTTGGCTCATAGAAGACATCGTAGCCCATCACCTGGATAATGCGAATGCCGATATCGGCGGCAAAATCAATGGCCTTACGCATGATATCCAGACCCTGCCGGCGAATCTCCGGCGACCGGCTGCCCAGCGGATATTTGCGATGCCCGCTCAAACACATCGTCAAGATAGGTGTGCCGGCATTGGCCATGGCCTGGCGGAGGAAGGCTCGTTCAGACCCTGACCAATCCAGCCGGGCCAACCGCAGGTCGCTCTCGTCGATGGAAATGTCGATGAAGTCGTAACCGGCTGTAGCGGCTGCGGTCAGCCGCTGCTCCCAAGGCCAGGCCGCCGGCAACGCCTTCTCATAGAGACCGACCGGGGTTACGGTACAGGATTTCATGACTCACCTGCTTCTCTGACTGACTAAATGATCCGTTTTTCTGTTTCCGTATCGAACAAGAAGAAACGATCGGGCGGTATTTCCAGGGTTACTGGCTCATCCAAATCTACGGAAACATCGTCACCCGTTAGCACCTGCACCAGCTCTTTGCCCACCCGTACCCGGACCAACACTTCCGTGCCCAGCGGCTCCGACACGTAGACCGTCCCGGCGACCACGTTGCGACCGTTGGCTCCATTGGCTTGACCATGGTAAAGATTCAAGTGTTGCGGTCGTACCCCCAGCAACAACTTTTGACTCGTGGCCCGCTCCTGCACTTTTTGCCGCAGCTCGGCCGGAATGTTCAGCCTGATACCTTCGCCAATCAGGTGAGTCTGGTCGCCTTCATCTTGCATCTCACAGGCCAGCAGATTCATCGACGGCTCGCCGATGAACTTAGCCACAAAAACGTTATTGGGCTGCTGGTAGAGTTGCTGCGGCGTACCATGCTGTTGCAGCAAGCCGAAATTCATCACGGCCACCCGGTCGGCCATGGTCATCGCTTCCAACTGGTCGTGGGTAACAAAGACAGTGGTCACGCCGAGGTCTTTTTGCAGCCGCTTCAATTCGGCCCGCATGTAAGCCCGCAGTTTGGCGTCCAGGTGAGAGAGCGGCTCGTCCATGGCAAAGGCGGCCGGTTCGCGCACCATCGCCCGGGCAATCCCGACCCGCTGCTTTTGGCCGCCGCTGATCTCTTTGGGCGTGCGGTTAAGCAGCATATCGATCTCTAACAACTTGGCGGCTCGTTTCACTCTTTCGTCAATTTCTGCCGCCGACATTTTACGGAGTTCCAACGGGTAGGCAATATTCTTGTAGACGGTTTTGTGCGGATAAAGGGCGTAGTTCTCAAAGACCATGGCAATGTTGCGCTCACGGGGTGTCAACTGGCTAATGGGCTTGTCATCAAAGTAGATTTCGCCCGAAGTCGGCGTTTCCAGGCCGGCGGTCATGCGTAGAGTCGTCGTTTTACCGCAGCCGGACGGGCCGAGGAGGCAGAGAAACTCGCCGTCTTTACATTCCAGATTTAGATTGTTTACTGCGATCACCTCGCCAAAATCTTTAGTGAGGTTCTCCCACCGAATACCTGCCATTTTTGTTTCTCCTTAAAAAGTAGATTTCGTAATTGTGTTTCAAAAGGTTCAGCTAACGGCTTACTCCCGGATGGCCCCGTAGCTCATGCCGCGCACGATATACTTCTGCATATACCAACTCAAGATGATAATTGGCACAATCACAATCAAACCCAGGGCGGCAATACCGCCCCAGTGAGGTTCAACATGGCCTATGTTGATACCGGGAATAATCTTGGTAAAGGGGGTGATATTCCGACCTGTTAGCAGGGTGGCAAAAAGCAGCTCGTTCCAGGCAAAGATGAAGCAGAAAAATGAGGTCGCCACCAGGCCCGGCGCCGACAACGGCAGAATGTGATCCCACATGACCCGGGGCCACGAGGCCCCGTCCACCTGAGCCGCCTCTTCGATCTGGTAGGGGATCTCTTCAAAGAAGCCTTTCATAATCCAAACCACGAACGGAATATTGGCCAGGCTGTTGACCAGGATCAGCAGAACATAGGTATCCAACAAATGCAACCGGGCGGCAATCAAGAAGAAGGCCACGGCCGGCGCAATGGGGGGCATAAAACGCATCGACAGGATGGTGAAGGAAAGATCATTCCCCCCGGTCTTGTAGCGGGCAATGCTATAGGCCGCCGGCACGCCAATGCCCATCGACAACAGGAAAGTGCCAATGGCGATCACGGCGCTGTCGTAAATGGCCGGTAAGCCCTTTTGCCGCACCAGCGCCTCGACAAAGTTATCCAGCGTCCACTCGGATGGCCAGAAGGTGGGCGGGTAAGTCATAAACTCCTCCAGCGGTTTGAAGGCAGTAATGACCATCCAGTAGAGCGGGAATATCGTCCAGATCAGCACCAAACTGACAATAATATATGAAGTAATGGTTGCCCAGTCTATTTTGCGTTCATCCGTCATTGCTTAATCCCTTTCTAGCGCTTGGTCTCTGCTTCAACTCTCGTCAGTTGAGTTAACAACACTTTGCCCAGGAAGATGATAACCAGGAGTTGAATCAGGCTCAGGGCCGCGGCATAGCCCTGCTCAAAATAGGTAAAACCCACTTTATAGGTGAACCAGGCAATACTTTCGGTGAAATCGCCGGGGCCGCCCCGGGTGATCCCAAAGATCAGGTCGAACGTCTTGAATGCATCGATCATACGCAAAAACACCGCCAGGAAAATGAAGGGTTTCATCAAGGGGAGGGTCATATTCTTAAAGACTTGCCAGGGAGTCGAGCCGTCCACATAGGCCGCTTCATAGATCTCGCGCGATAGGCTCTGTAACCCGGCAAAGAGTAAGATGGTGATGAAAGGCGTCCACTCCCAGATATCGGCAATCAACAAGCCGGCCAGGGCCGCGCCTTGATCGGCCAGCCAGTCGGGACCGGGAATACCAAAAGCGACTTCCAGGAAGTAGTTTAAGGCGCCATATCTGGCTTTGAAGATCATCTTCCAGACTACACCCACCACCGTGGGCGCAATCATCATGGGGACCAACATAAACGTCAGGGCAATCTGGCGGAAGCGATTATTGACTCGTTGCAAGGCCAGGGCCGAAATAAAGCCCAACACCAACTGCACCCCGATGCTAAAGAAGACAAACCAGGCGGTAATATACAGCCCATGCCAGAACCGGGCATCCTGAAAGGCCCGGATAAAATTCTGCAGGCCGACAAACTCGAGCGGTTGTCCCACCGTGTATTTTGAAAATGAAAGGATCACGACATAGAGAACCGGCCCCACGGCAATGACAATCAACAAGATAGTCGCCGGCAGCACCAGCGCCCAGGAGAATAACTTTTTGCTTCTAAACCATTCACGGAGCCGCGACGGCCCGTGGGGAGACGCCGCTTCTAAGGCCACTGAAGATGACATAACATCTCTTCCTCCAATTCTATAGTTTAGTCAGAGATTGGCGCATAGCTTAGGCCAGAGCCCGAACCCGCTCAGCCAGCAGTGTGTCAATCTCGGCCACATCTTCCGGCGACAGAACCCAGTCGCCCGCGGCCACAGTCTCTTCAATATGAGCCGGGCGGCGGGCGCCAACAATAGCTGAGGTCACTTCGGCGCGGCGCAACACCCAGGCAATGGCTAACTGGGCCACTGTTTTGCCGTTACGCTTGGCAATAGGCCGCAAACCATCAACCAGCTTAAGGTTGGCGCTTAGCGCAGGTTCCTTGAAATGGGGATTGAATTCCTTACGCCAGTCATCTGCCGGCAGTTGATCGATCAGCTCCTTAGTATATTTGCCGGTCAGCATCCCGGTTTGCATGGGGCTGTAAACCACCACGCCGATATTGTTAGCCGCACAGAAGGGTAGTAGTTCAGCCTCAACCCCGCGTTCCAGCATACTGTAGGGCGGCTGTACTGAGGCGACGGGATGAATCGCCTGCACCTTCTTTATTTGCTCAATGGTGAAGTTAGAGACGCCGGCGTAGCGGATTTTGCCTGCCTTGACCAAATCGGCAATGGTACTCCAGCCTTCTTCAAGATGTTCGGCGTCGTGCGGCCAGTGAATCTGGTAGAGATCAATGACCTCGACGCCGAGCCGTTTCAGGCTGGCCTCACATTCAGCCCGCACGCTCGCCGCGGTCAACCGGCCAAAGACCTCGGGGCTGCCTTCATTCCAAACCAGGCCACACTTGGTGGCAA
Source organism: uncultured Caldilineaceae bacterium (assembly GCA_964477335.1). Taxonomy (GTDB): domain Bacteria; phylum Chloroflexota; class Anaerolineae; order 4572-78; family J111; genus CAYNLK01. The sequence goes on from CAYZHI010000032.1 coordinate 9,031, forward strand.
CGATGACCTCATCGCGCCGGCCTTTGATGGCCCGGCCGACGACTTCTTCGGCATGGCCCAGGCCATAGGCCGCGGCTGTGTCGATCCAATTGATGCCCAGGTCGAGCCCACGTTGAATCGCGGCGATAGAGTCGGCGTCATCCTGCGGCCCCCAGGCCCACTGCCAGCCAGTTCCACCAGTGGCCCACGTGCCAAAGCCAATTGTGGTTAGATTTAAATCGGTAAAGCCAAGTTTTCTTGTTTGCATTTTTTACTCCAATTTAGCTTGACATAGATGAGTTAATTCAAGGGATAACGCCCATATTGTTGCGCGGCCTGGCACATTGCCACCAGATTGGCTGGAGGGACATCGGCTTGAACATAATGAGCCGGAGCCAGGATGTAACCCCCGCCCGGCGCAAAGGCTTGCAGGCAGCGCCGAACTTCGGCCACAACCTCTGCTTCAGTGCCAAAAGGGAGAACGTGCTGTTCGTCCACGCCGCCATGAAAGGTGAGCCGGTCGCCAAAATCACGTTTCAAGGCCGCCGAGTCCATGCCTGCGGCTAAAGGCTGAACCGGATCAAGCACCTGCAGACCGATGTCGATCAGGTCCGGGATAAAAGGGCGGATCCCGCCATCGCTATGAAACATCAGCTTGACTGATGGATTGGTCTCATCCAGGTAGGCCCGCGCCGCCTGCCAGCGCCGGCGGAAACGGGGTAAAAAGAGCGTCCGAAAAGTTTCGGGAGGATATAACGGCCCGGTCTGCATGCCCAGATCATCGCCGCTAATTTTATAGATTTGCAGATATTTGGCGGCGGCCTCCAGGCCAATCCGGTCCAGGGCCATCTGGATATCTGTAATCTTGTCCAGCAAGGCGCCCGCAAATTCCGGATCGGTAAGGGTGCACATTAACCACTTTTCAAAACCCATCAGATGAAACGCCATCTCCAGGAGCGTGCCGCCAAAGCGCCCCATCAAAGCCAGGTCGGTGTTCTCGTAGAGCCATTTGGCCTCGGCCTCGGCGCCTTCTCCTCGCCCTGGCGCATAAGGATCAGGCCAGGGATATTTTTCCAGATCATCAATTGTTGCTTCAGCCAGCGGATGGTAGACCGTCTCCAGATAGCTGCCGCCGCCCCGCTGGTAAATCCGCCGCCGGCCGGCGCCCCACTCGTCTACCACCAAATCATCTGAACGAGGCGAGGAGCGGCGACCTGTTGGCGACCCCAACTTAACCGAAATGATATCCACGCCTAATGCCGCTAACACTTTTGGGTGCGGCACAACCTCCATTAGCGAGTTAGCTTTGATTTCTTCGTCGAAGTCGAGACCCAAATACCGCTTTAACTCCAGGTAAAAATCCAACACCGGATTCATGTCAATCGGGACCCGATCTGGTTCACGATGTTCCAAGGCGGCTATGACCCGTTCCCTTGACGTCCAAGCCATTGGTCCACCTTCCTGCAGGCTGAACTGAATTTTATCAGATTTAGGTCTGGGGCTCCTGGGTAATGGAGCCCCAGACAGGAGAAACAACCAGCTTATGGCCAGAGACCTAGTGGTATTAACACTTCGTCAATATAGCGCTTATACTCTTGGATTTGATGGTCGCGGCCAATGCCGTCGGTGATTTGCTCGAACTCCTCTTTCATCCCGGTACAAGCTTCCTCCGCCGTGGCCTGTCCGGCGAAGGCTTTCTTGGTCCAGCGCTCCTGCACCTCGTAGTAGCGACCCACGCCCGGAATCTGGAGGCCAGGATAGCCGTGGGCGGTAGATTTGTCAATCACCTCTACGTAAAGATCACAGTTCCACTCGCAACCTTCGCACAGGTGAGCATACAACTTGGGATCCATGTGGGATTTGCGCCAGGGGTCCAGCCAGGTATCGTTGTTACCGACCAGTTGGGAAGTGCGATCCTTGTCGCTGAAGAAGGCCAAAACTTTATAGGCCGCTTCTTTGACCGCTGAGGCCTGGTTGATTGCCAGGACACGTCCACCATTCATCTCATTGCGATGAACAACCTGGCCATCCTTCTCAAAACCAGGCATCTCAGCCACGGCAACCTTGCAGACTGCCTTGGACAACTTAGGGTCGCCAGCCCACTTCCAAACATCGGGCCACTGAGGCACGAACATAACCCGGTTCCCGGTGATGATCTGGTTGCGGGCATCCTCGAACTCAAATGAGTGAGCTTCGGGCGGCGCAGCCGTGTTGAACGTGTCAATGCCATTCTGCATGGCGGCGACGCACAGCTCCATGTCCGGAAAGGCCTCCATCTGCTCATTGAAATAATGGCCGCCCATCCCAACAAAGCGATCGCGGAAGAACCAGCCGGCCAGGAATCCGGCAATCTCACCTGCGCCATAAAAATCTTCATCGGGCCGGGTGAAGAACCGGGCTACGTCAAGAAATTGATCCCAGGTCAGGTTGTTTATGTCAGGGAAGTCGTAGCCGTACTCTTCTTTAAACGCTTTTTGCTCTTCTGGATCATTGGCCAGGTCGTGGCGGTAGTGCAGTAGTTTCACGTCGCCGTCGTATTGGGTGGCAAGCAACTCACCCTTATATTCGGCGCCCCACATGTAGGCGGGGTGAACGTCGTCCAATTGCAGATCTTTCCAGACCTGATCTCTACCACCAGGGGCGATATTCTTCAACGGTTCAAGGAAGGGCGCAAAATCGCCAAAATAGATCGGCCAGAAGGAAATAATGTCGAACTGGCCTGCGCCGGAGGAGAGGTCCAGATATTGAATCTCGTACTGCTCCGAAAATGGATGGGCCACAACCTGGAGATCGATGTTCAACTTTTCCAGAATTTCGTCGTGGAAGGAGCCTAAAGTCTTCTCCTGAGCGCCAGACTCCACCGAAAGCACAACGGTGGTCGTCTCTTCCATCGGCTCATACACCCAGTTCTCGGTGTCAACTGCTTTTTCAACCTCAACTTCCTTGACAACTTCTTTCTCCACCACCACGGTTTCAACCACGGTGACAGCCTCGCCCTGCACCTCTTTTTCCACCACCACCGTTTCAACCACGGTGATCGTTTCCGGCGTTGGAGCGGCGCCGCAAGCTACCGCAATGAGGGCCAGCGTTACACCCAGGGCCAAAAACAGCAAAATCTTATACTTCATTGGGGGATCCTCCTTGAATTCAAATCTTCACTGATTGAAACTACTATTGTTTAGTTAACTAAACTGCATTGGTATTCAATTGTTAAGTAACGTTTTCTGTTATTCTCCTCCTTTCGTTTAGAGCTTCCCTAAAGAGAGCCGGCTTTCCTCTCAGCGGGAAACACCATCCCAAACATCAATTTATTCTCGCACCAGCAGATGGTTAAGAGTAACGGCAATGATAAGCACGCACCCCATGGTCAAAGTCTGCCAGTACGCCGGGATGATCGTGAGCATACCGACTGTTACACAGATGATGATGATGGCCCCCACAATGGTCTTCTCGACCGACCCCTCGCCGCCGGCAAACCTCGTGCCGCCCAGCAACACGGCGATGATGCAGGCCAGCTCCATACCATCGCCCGAGAGTGGGTCGCCCAGGGACATATAGCTGGCACGCGCTATGCCGGCCAGGGCGGCGCAAAAACCCACGATGATGTAGAGCAGCCACACCACCATGACCGCATTGATGCCCGATAGCGCCGCCGCAGTCGGGTTGCCGCCAATCGCCGCGGTATATTTGCCGAGCAGCGTCTTTCTCTGGGCGATGACCAGGGCGGCGATCACGAGCAGCGCAATGAAGAAGGCCATGGGCAGCCCAAACAAAACATCCTGGCGGGCGTAATTGTTGATCCAGGCAGGCATGGCTTTCTCGGCGCTGCCCTTGATGGCCGATAGCCCATCCGGCACGATCAGCAGGGCGATACCCTTATAGAGGCTCAGCGTGACCAGCGTCGCGATCACGGGCGTGATAGTCAACTTCATGACCAGGAAGCCGTTGAGGGTGCCCATCAAGATACCCACGATCAGGGTGATGACCAGCGCCGGCAGGAAGGCGAATCCATTCAGGATCATCAGGGCAAAGACCACAGCGCTCAAGCTCATGGCGCTGCCGACAGACAGGTCGATATATTGGGCGATCATCAGGAACGTGAAGGCGCCGCTCACCGTCATAATGGGCACAGCGATACGCGCCAGGTTGATGAGGCTATCGGGGCTGAGGAAGTGCCCTCGCTCGAACAGGGCCACCTCGTCCAGCCTGACCACGCTGAAGACGACCACGACCAGCGCCAGCACGAAGTAGATGTAGTACCGCTTGATATTCGTTCGCGCCGTCGCCGACCGGTCCTGCTGCAACGCAACTGAATTTTTCTCCATACCAATGTGCTCCTTCAAAAACAGTGAGCAGTGATCAGTGGTCAGTTAAACTGAAAACTGATAACTAATCACTGTTCACTGATTAATCAGCCCTTCCTGCGGCGCAGGAAATAACTCTGTGCCAGAATCGCGATGAAGACGGCAATCGCCTTGAGAGTGAACTGCCAGTCCGGCGACAGCAGCAACCCGGTGGCGGCCGTTGTCACCACAGAAAGGATGAGGGCGCCGACGAACATCCCCAAAACTGAGCCAAACCCGCCGGCGATGCTGACCCCGCCCAGGAGCGCAACGACCAGCGCGTCGAACTCGTAACCCAGCGCCCGGCTCGAGACCCCGGCCTTGAATTCGGACGCCAGGAGGATGCCGGTGATGCCGGCCAGCAGGGAGCTGAGGATGAAGAGCGCAGTGAGGTGGCGGGCCACATTGACTCCCGACAGCCGGGCTGCTTCGGCATTGGCGCCGATGAGGTAGGTGCGCCGGCCCGACACCGTCTTCCGCTCAAAAATGAAGGCCACAATGAGCAGGACGATCATGATCAGTACCGAAAGCTTGATGTTCGTGCCTGGCAGAGCCATGTTGCCCACCACGCCGAACACGTCGGGCAGACTGGTATTTCGCTGGGCGCCCTGCGTGATGACCTGGGCGATGCCACGCGCCACCATCATCGTGCCCAGTGTGACGATGATGGAGGGCACTTTCAACCGGACGACGAAGAAGGCGTTGAGCGCCCCGATGCTCATAGCGCCGAGCAAGGCCAGGACGACCGCCACGCCGTAAGGCAACCCCAGCCCGTTGGCCAGCACGTTCTGGGATACATTAGCCGCCTGGCTGAAATAGACGGACAGTACGCCGGTCAGGGCGATGACGCCGCCTACCGACAGGTCAAAGTTGCCGGTGATCAGCAGGAACGTGACGCCGATGCCGAGGATGACGATGTACCAGTTGTTTGTGATCAGGTTCAGCATATTCTGGGGCTGATAGAAGTTCGGCACAAACACGGCGGCGATGCCGAACAGGGCGAGGAGCACGCCGGTCATCAACAAGGTAATGAACGACTCATTGCTCATCTTGCCGCCGACGCCTGGCCCACCGTAGGTGGGGGTCGACTCCTCCGGCGCTACTGACTTGGTTTCCATAACTATTCTCCACCCGTGACGATATGGATGATCTTCTCGCTGTCGATGTCGTCGCCGTTGCGCATGGTGGCCTTCAGGCTGCCATCGAACAGGAGGTAGATACTGTCGCAGATGTTCATAATCTCGGGCAGCTCCGAGGAGAAGATCATGATGGATTTTCCCTCCTTGGAGAGCTGGCGGATGATACTGTAGATCTCGCTCTTTGCGCCCACGTCAATGCCGCGCGTCGGCTCATCAAGCATGAGCAGGTCCGCGTCCGCGAACAGGCACTTTGATAAGACCACCTTCTGCTGGTTGCCTCCGGAGAGCTTGGCGGCTTCCTTTTCGGTGCTGTCGGTGGCAATCTTGAGCTTGTCGATATATTCGACCGTGACGTTGCGTTCATCTGACGCATTGATGAACCCGTAACGGGATATCTTGCCCATGTTCATAACGGGCACATTGCCCCGGATAGTCAGAATGGTAAACAGCCCCTGGGATCTTCTTTCCTCGGGCACCAGGGCGATGCCCGCGGCGATGGCTTTGTCGGGGGCGGGCTGGAGCTTTTTGCCTTTGAAGAGGATCTCGCCTTCGTAATGGTCGGCGCCATAGATGGCGCGGGCAAGTTCGGTTTTACCGGCCCCCACCAGGCCGTAGAAACCAACGATCTCCCCGGCGTGAACGTCAAACGAAATATCTTTCAACTTGTGGTTGGAGAGATTGCGAACCTGCAGGACGACGTCGCTGGTGGCCTCCTCTTTGGGCGTGTACTGCTCAAAGACCGTCTTGCCGATCATCATCTTGATCAGCTCGGCCCGGTCCTTGACCTCTGCCATGGGCTTTGTGTCGATGTGCCGGCCGTCTCGCAGAACCGTCACATAGTCGCCAATCTCAAAGATCTCGTCGAGCCGGTGGGAGATGTAGATGACGGTGACATTCTGCTCACGCAAGCGCTGGATGATGCTGAACAACCGCTCAATTTCGCTCTCCGAGATGGCGGCCGTTGGCTCGTCCATGATGATAACGTCGGACTCGGTGGCGACCGCCTTGGCGATCTCCACAATCTGCTTCTGGGCCACGCTCAGGGTCGAGACATGCTGCCGCGGATGGATGGATGGCTCGATGCTGTTCATCACCCTGACCATCCTGTTGATCTTGTCCGTCTTTCGCAAGAATCCGAATGTCGTATCCTCCATTCCCAGGGTGAGGTTGTCCGCGACAGTGAGCTGGTCGACCACGTTGAGTTCCTGAAACAGGGTGCTGATGCC
>CAYZHI010000033.1:0-15693 GCA_964477335.1 uncultured Caldilineaceae bacterium
CTTTGGCGCCATGCCAGCCAGGCGTAGATGATCGACATACCCGTAATGAACAGGGCCATAAATTGGCCGGGGGCTTTGGTCAGGGCGGCCAGGCTACCCATGCTGGCGGAAAGGAGCAGGTAGAAGGATGAGGGATGAAATATGAGGGCTGAAATTGAAGTCGGTGTGGCGGCTAGCTGGCTGGCCCGTTGGCCGTAAACGAAGAAAGCCAGGGCCGACAGGCTCATGAAAACGGCCACCGGTGTGTCGCCGTGGGCTACCCGGGAATGAGCCAGGAAGAACGGATCAAAAGCTAAAAAGAGAGCGCCCAGAATGGCCATCCGGTTGGGTAATAATTGGCGAGCCAGCAGATAGACCGCCGGTATGGCCGCGGCGGTCAGAACAGCATAGGGCAGGCGATTGGCCACGAGTAGCGACAGGATATCGCCATAGATGTAGTCCCTAAAGGGGGGGACCGGCCTGCCAGTGAGGAGCTCCAGTAGATATTGGCTGCCCATACCGATGGCGTCGAGCCAGCTCATCGTGACGCCGGGGTAGAAATGCCAGTAGGTGCCGCGCCACTCTCCCTGCAGAAAGGCGGCAATAACGTTGCTGCCGGCGAAAAAGATGTTGGTATGCTCGTCGCTGGTCAGAAAGCGATCCAGGCCGGGCAGGCGCGGCAGCAGCGCAACTACAAACAGCAAGAGGCTGGTTAAGCCAGGTGAAGTGTGAAGCGTGAAACGTGGTCCGGGCGTTGAATTGGGTAACCCTTTGGCGCTGGTGGTCATGGCAGCGTAACCTCGCCCAGGAAGATGGCGTTTTCGCCGGAGGTATCGTTGATGACCGGCAGCCGTTCCAGGGTGTCGAGCTGGTAGAGACCGGTATACAATTTGTAATTACCGGCCGGCAGATTGGGGGGGAGGGTCAGGCTGATGGGATCGATAACGACTTCGTCCTGTTGCCAATGGCTGGTGGGATAAAGGCCGGCCAGGGGTTGGCCGTCGTATTGGGCTACGGTTACACCACCGTGATCGCGCAGGTGGACAAAGGTGGTGTAGTCGGTGGAGGGTACGGTGAGCGGTTGCCAGAAAAGGGTCAGGTGGAGGGTGGGGGCGGATAGTTGGGTAGTTAGTTGGTTGCGACCGACGGGAGGTTGGATGGTGTAGCCGATGAGTTGAATGATGTGGTTGAGGTTGGCGTCAACGATGGCGGCGGGTTCGGTGGGGATGGGCTGGCGATCCGGCCGGGTGCGATAGATGATGGCGTTGTCGCTGGCCCACACCTGCTCCAGTTGACTATTGACCACAGCCAGCCAGTCGCCCCGAAAGTAGACCGTTTGGCGGATGGTGTCGATCACAAACCAGCTTTGCCGACTATGGTTCAAGGCTGCGTTGAACTCCGCGGCGCGACCAATCCAGGGTGCGCCCAGCCAGCGGTCAACCGGTTGGGAGTCGGCGTTGAGCAGGAACTGCTCAGCTCTGGCCTGAACGGTGAAGCCGTCGGCCCCGCCCAGGTAGAGGCCGGCGGCGGGCGTGTTCATGGTGAAAATAGGGTCGCCGGGTTGGCGGTTGGCGGCCAGCCAGGCAAAAGCCGCCTCGTAAGCCGGTTCCGGCGTGCGCAGAGCCACCTTCAGGTCCGGCAGACCGATCAGGGTGAGCAGGATGAGTAATGCTACGGCGCTGAGAGGATAGAGCGGGGCGCGGGGCGCGGATGGCGAGGAGGCTGATGAATGAAGTTGCGGGCTGAGTTTGAGGAGCAGCCTCAAATTGAAGATGGCGTTGCCGGCAATCAAGTAGAAAAGCGGGAGAAACATCACCAGATAGCGCGGGTTGCGCCGGAACGGTTCCAACAGGGTGACCATTTCCACAATGATCAAGCCAAAGGTGAGCCACAGGAATAGGTAGAAAAAATTAGAAATCAAAAAATAGAAATTAGATTTTTGGCCTGTTTTATTTCCTAAATTCTGATTTCGTTCCATAAGCCAGGCGGCCAGGCCGACTATTGTCCCCATCAGGGTCAGCACGGTTAGCCAGAAATGGTGGGGGACGCCGAATTGTCGCGCCAAAAAGTTGAGCGTGTCGGGCCAACTGAGAAAAAAGGCCGTCTGGTAGGCCACGGTGTTGAGCAGTTCGGTCGTCAGTTGATCGCCCGCCAGATTGTCCAGGGCTATTGCGCCGAGCGGCCGGCCCAGCCGTTTGACCCAGATGGCCAGACCGATGATAGCAGCTAGGGTCGCGCCTTCGAGCAAGATGGCCGGACGAAGAAACCAGGGACGGGGAGGGGAGAGCGGGGAGCGGGAAGCGGGGAGCGGGGTCGCTATTCGATGGGACAACCAGCCGACCGCCAGCATCGCGACCAGCAGCGGCGGCAGCAGCAACATCGCCCCAAATTGGGTCAGCAGCGCCGCCAGCAGAGTCAACAGGGCCAACCAGCGATAGCTGGCCGGGGCGGGATGTTTGGCCCCGCGATAGGCCAGGTAGACGGTGAGCAGCACCAGCAGGGTGGCCAGAGCGTACATGCGGGCTCGCCCCCCCCAGACGATGCCTTCCGGGCTGAGGGCAAACAGGCCGGCGGCCAGCAGCGCTGCGCCGGATTTGGCCGGCCCCGTCAAACCTCGCCGGCCGATGGCGTAAATCAGCGGAATGGTGAGGGTACCGGCAACGGCGCTGGGCCAGCGGGCCAGCATCAGGCCCCAATGGGCCGGCTGCCACTCGGCCATGGGCAGCTTGAGAAACAACGCCGCAAAGGGTACGGTTAGATAGGTGGCCAGCAGACCGTGCTCATAGAAGAGGCCAGACGGCAGGATCGGCCAGCCGTGTTGCAACGTTTCACGGGCAGCCAATACGGTGGTGTATTCATCAAAAAAGGGATGGCTGGTGAGGAGATAGTGGAGCCGAAGGCTAAACCCGGCCAGGGTGAGTCCGACGATGGTTATTGTTTGCAAACGCATACGTTGAGACGAGAAATTCCTAATTTCTCATTCCTTATTCGCTATTCGTTTATAGATGGCCACATACTGCTCGGTAATATACTCCCAGGCGAACTCCTGTTCGGCGATTCGCCGGCTTTCTTTGCCCATCCGCCGCCGCTCATGCGGGTTGTCGATCAGTTCAGTCAACCGGTCGGCTAAGGCCGGGGCATCATTGATGTTGACCAGATAGCCGTTGACCCCTTCCTGAACCAGTTGGTCCAGCCCCGAGGCCCGGGTGGCGACTACCGGTAAGCCGCAGGCCATCCCCTCCAGCACGGTGTTGGGCATCCCTTCCCAGGTGGTGGCGGTGACAAACAGGTCGGCCTGGCGATACCGCTCTACAATGGCCGCGCGATCAACCCACCCCAGAAAGCGAACGTGCCGGGTCAAGCCCTTTTCGACGGTCAACCGTTCCAGGTTGGCCCGGCGTTCCCCATCGCCCACCAGTTGCAACTCAAAGTTGTCCACCCCCCGTTCTTTTAGACAACCGGCTGCTTCCAACAACGTCTCCACATTCTTGAAGGCGTTAAAGCGGCCAACGAACAATAGCCGGACCGGGCCGTCGTGCTGGCGCTGGCGGGGCGGCGTAAAAACCGATAGCTCGATGGCGTTGGGGATGACTTCGATAGGCAGATCAGGGGTGGTTTCGTAGGCATAGCTTCGTAGCCCATTGGACACAGCCACCAGGGCATCGGCATCGCGCCACAACCAGCCAATAAAGGGACGCAGGAGCTTATAATGTTTGGCAAACCGCTTGACCTCATCGGAGGGGACGTCGGCGCCCCGCAGTGAGATCAGGTAGGGCAGTCCGTAAACCCGCTTCAAGGCCCAGCCAATCGGGCCATCCGGGATGCCAAAAAAGATGTGGACCACGTCGGGGTTGAACTCGCGTGCCTGCCACAGGCTGTGCCACAAACCGCTCAACACAAAAGTGCCCATCTCCATCGTTGAGCAAAATTCCTGCCGCTGGCGCAGCACCGGGATCCGTTGCACCTCGACGCCGTCGACGAACTCCACCGGTTTGAGGCCCCGGATGGGATTGGTCAGTTCCCAGGTTAAGCCGGTGTGGCGCAAAATAAAACCGATCAACAGCAGCAGAGTCCCCAGAATGGTAAAACCGTGGTCGCTCAGGTCTTCGTCAAACACAACTTTGGCGTAGAGCAGGTAAATCCAAAATCCCAAACCGATGAGCACCGAAATGTTGCCGAACAGGCTGTAAAGTTGGGTGGGGCGACTGGTGATGACCCGGACGGTGTGACCCATCTCGACCAGGCAGCCGGCAATTTTTTGACTCGCTTTGCCGCCGCCGGCTCCGATGGGCGGAAATTCGTAGTTGATAATCAAAATGCGCATACCGCCATTTTATATGAACTGGGCCAAGTTGTCATATTCTTTCACGGTTAACTTTAGCTATTGCCGGTTTTTGGGTATACTCCCCTATTGTATTTCAATCTACACAGAAGGAAAGGTACCGATGAATCTGCAATCCAGCCGCAAACTCTTACCTGAGATGTTGATAAGATGGCCGAACCTGTTCTGGCTGTTGTTTTTGATAGGCTTCATCTTTCTGCCGGCCTGTAACTCAGCGTTAGTTGGGCGTTCCGAGCCGCCCCTGCCGACGATTGTGCCGGTCGAGGCCAGCCCCACCGCCTGGCCAACCCAAACGCCAACCGAAGCGCCGCTGCCAACTGTAGCTGAACCCTCCCCGACTTTGACCTCAACGGCTCTAGCGACGCCGGTGGGAGATACGGTCGCTGCGCCCGCCGCCGACACCCCTACCCTGACCCCGCCGCCGCCAACTGCGCCTCCGGTTACGCCGACAGCCCCACCTGCCGAACCCGCCGTTGTCCCGTTGCCGTTACTGGCTGTGGAGCTGCTGCCGCTGGCTGGCGGTTTCGATAAACCGGTCTACTTGACTAACGCCGGGGATGGTAGCGGCCGCTTGTTTGTGGTGGAGCAGCGGGGCCGGATTTTGATCGTCGATGATGGCGCGGTCAACCCCACGCCCTTCCTGGATATTGCCTCATTGGTTGGTTCGGACTCGCTGGAGCGGGGCCTGCTGAGTGTGGCCTTCCACCCCGATTACGCCAACAATGGTTTCTTGTTTGTCAACTATACCAACAAAGAGGGTAACACCGTTATCGCCCGTTATCGGATTTCTGACAACCCTGATCTGGCCGATCCGAACAGCGCCAAAATTCTGTTGACCATCGACCAGCCCTATCCCAATCACAACGGAGGGCAATTGGCGTTTGGTCCCGATGGATATCTGTATGTGGGCATGGGTGATGGCGGCTCGGCCAATGATCCTCAAAACAATGGCCAATCGCTGAATACATTGCTGGGTAAGATTCTGCGTCTCGACATCAATCAAGGCGACCCCTACGGTGTACCCGCCAGTAATCCGTTTGTCAATCAGGCGGATACCCGGCCTGAAATCTGGTCTTATGGTTGGCGCAACCCGTGGCGATTCTCCTTTGATCGGGCTACCGGGGATATGTATATTGCCGATGTCGGTCAAAATCAATATGAAGAGATCAGTGTGGAGCTGGCCGGCTCGCCCGGCGGACAGAATTACGGTTGGCGCTTGCTTGAAGGCGCTCATTGCTTTGATCCCGCCAATTGCGATCCCGGCGGTTTGGGCACAGTGTTGCCGGTAGCTGAATATGATCACAGCCAGGGCTGCTCGGTGACTGGCGGCTATGTTTATCGGGGTGAACGTTTCCCGGCTCTTACCGGCATTTATTTCTACGGCGACTGGTGTTCGGGAATAATCTGGGGCCTGCGCCGTGAAGCGGATGGTAGCTGGTCGCAGGCCGGGCTGCAACAAAGTGGTTTGAAGATTAGCTCCTTTGGCCAGGATGAAGCCGGTGAGCTGTACGTAGTTAATCACGAGGGTGACATTTTTCAGATTGGCAATTGAGCGGCCGCATGGCTAAATATCTGACCAGTTTCGTCTTTTTGATGGCTTTGGCCCACCTCACTATCGAGGTCTGTAACAATTTTCTGCCGATCATCTACCCGCTGTTCATCACCAAGTTGGAGCTAAGTTATACCCAGGTGGGGCTGGTGGCGTTGGTGGCCGCAGTTGGGGCATCGCTGGTTCAACCTATCTTTGGCTACCTGAGCGACCGCTGGGGCGCCCCCCGTATGACGGTATTCAGCCTGGCCTGGATTGGGTTGATGATGGGCCTGGTTGGCTTTGCCCAGAGTTACGGGATGTTGCTCCTGTTGGTGGCGTTGGGGGCCTTGGGGTCGTCGGCGTTTCACCCGGCCGGAGCCACTCTGGCCGCCAGGCACAGCAGCAAACGCCGGGGCGCGGCTATGTCAGTTTTTTCGGTGAGCGGCAACGTCGGCACAGCCTTGAGTCCCCTCCTGGTTACCGCCGGCCTGGCCTGGTTAGGACTGCCCGGCACGCTGCTGGTATTACCGATTGGGTTGCTGGTTAGCCTGTTATTGGCCCACCAGTTGCGACAGAATCATCAGACCGTAACTGACCGGGTCGGGAGCGTGCTGCCAGATCAGGCTCACCAGCGCCTGCCCGGTAACGGCGCCCTGGTTGGGCTGGCGCTGATTATTATGGCGGTGATGGCTCGTTCCTGGTTTCAAATAGCCCTGGCGACATATTTGCCGGAGTGGATTCGCAGCCAGGGCGGCTCTGTGGCGCTAGGGGCCCAAATCCTCTCGATTTTCTTATTCTCATTGGGCGTCGGCAGCCTGACCGGCGGCCCTTTATCTGACCGGATCGGGCGCTGGCAGGTATTCGCCGTAAGTCTGGGGTTGTTGCTGCCGGTCCACTGGCTGTTTATGCGGGTGACCGGGTCATGGCAAATCGGCTTGTTAGCAGTTATGGGCGTTCTGGTTGGGGCGACTTTTCCAGTTGGGTTGGTGTTGGCGCAGGAAACCTGGCCCGCCCGGATCGGCTTGGCTTCGGCGCTGGTTATGGGACTGGGTTGGGCGCCTGGCGGGTTGGGCGCCTCGGTGACCGGTTTGTTGGCCGACCGCTTCTCCCTGACGGTTGGCCTGCAGGCCCTGATCTTTGCCCCGCTGGCTGGCTTTGGTTGTGTGCTGGCTTACGTGGTCTGGCAGCATCGTCTTCGTTTTACCGAGAAATGGCCGGTCGGGTTGATGAAAGGTTAGGAGGAGCACAGCCCTTTTGAACATGCCCTGCATAGGACAGTTGGAGTTATTGTCAAGTCGTATAATTCGTGTTATACTCAAAATTGCCTAAGTTTTGCGCCAGGCCGGATAAGATAGTACAATGTCAGCAGTCAAAGGAGGGCAGTCAGCGATGTCCACCATTCTTTATGCTGAAGATGATCGTGATTGTCGTGAGCTTTTTGCCTTTGCCTTACGGCAAAAAGGTCACTCAGTTCACGAGGCCCTCAATGGGGCCCAGGCAGTCCAGATTGTCCGCGAAGAGCCAATTGATCTGATCATTCTTGACGCTCGCATGCCGATGGTAACCGGCTATGAGGCGGCTAAAATCATTGGCCGGGAAAACCCGGCCATTCCCATCATCTTCCTCAGCGCCCGAGGCTTGCGGCGTGAAATCGACCTGGCCTATGAAAGCAGTTCGATGGTGGTGGATTACCTGCTCAAACCAATTTCCCCGGCAGAATTAATCGCCCGGGTTGAATTTGTCATCCGCGACTGCCAGACCCGCGGCATTGAGGTTGTTCGCGCCGAAAATATGATCCGTGAGTTAGTTGTTGAGTGGTAACAACGAGGCTGAACATTGACCAGTGTCCTTACAGCCCTGGAACTGGCTCTGGGCAAGTTGCCTGAAGCAGAACTCAATTCTCTGATCGAAGTAACTTCAACCGTAACTTACCCCAGCGGCTCCATCATTTGTTATGAAGGCGAGCGCGAGTACATCTTTTACATCATTCAAGAGGGAGATGTCGCCTTTACCAAAAAAATGGGGGATAGCGAGCAATTCTTGGGGTTAAAGACTCGGGGCGAGTTCTTTGGTGAGTTGGGCGTTTTAGATCGGGCGCCGCGGGCCGCGACCGTGCATGCTATCTCCGATTGCACCCTGATCGAGATTCACGAAGAGACGCTTGATGATATTCTCACCCGCTACCCCTCGGTGGCCCGGGCGATTATGCGGGGCATCACTCGCAGCGTCCGGGATACCGACCGCATCACCATTGCCGAACTCCAACTCAAAAATAGCGAATTGGCCCGCACCCTGGAAAATCTCAAAGCGGCCCAGGCCGAATTACTTCGCCGCGAGCGTTTGAAGCGAGACCTGGAAATCGCGGCCGAAGTTCACCGCAATATTCTGCCTGTCTCTTTTCCCGAGGTGCCCGGTTTTGAATTTGCGGCTCTGGCCCGGCCGGCCCGTGAAATCGGCGGCGACCTGTACGATGCGGTAGATATGGGCCAAAACCAGCTGGGCATTGTGATGGCCGATGCTTCGGGCAAAAGTGTTCAAGCCGCCATCTATATGGCTGTAGTGCGCGCCTTATTTGTAAGCCAAACCAATGCCAATCTCTCCCCGGCCGAAACTGCCCGTCGCGTTCACGATTTGTTGATGAAAGTTTCCACAACGGCCGATATGTTTGTGACGGCCTTTTATGCCCGGCTTGACTATACCGTCCGCCAGATGAGCTACGTTCGAGCAGGCCACGACCGGCCGGTCTTCTATGATGCTACGGCCCACGAGGTTCGATTGCTCGACGCCCCCGGCCGCTTCTTGGGTCTGTTGCCTGGTCTGGTACTTGAAGAAGAGTGTATCGCCTTTGGATCAGGCGACGTTTTGGTCTGTTACAGTGATGGCGTTACGGATGCACTCTCCCGCAGCGGCGAGATATATGGCCTGGACCGGCTCAAACAGATCGTAGCCCTAAACAGCCATTGTTCAGCCCAGGAGTTGGTCAATGTGATTGTGACCAACATCGACGATTTCAGGGACGGGGCTGAACAACCAGATGACTTAACCCTCCTCGTCACCAAAGCACTCTAAATTAAATCATCACCTGACTTTATGGCAGGCTATTGCATGGAGTGAAATACCTATGGGCCAAAATTGGCAAGATTGGAAAACACGAGAAACCCGCCGTCCGCGGCGCATCGAAGAGGCAAGTTCGACCGAAATCGGCTTTCCGTTGATCTGGATCATTATTGGCGCAGTCGCCGGTTTGCTGGTGATTGGGCTGATTGGCCTGGGTGTGGTCAATATTGTGCGCAAACAATCGATCACACCCACCCCGTCGGCTATACCCGGGCTGGCCCCAACCCAACCCATTGTGGAGGCTACCCAACCGGCGGCAGCCACTCCCACCATTCCGCCGGTCGTCACCCTTGAACCAACCCTGACCCCGACCCCAACCCTGACGCCGGTCCCGGTGGCGCCCTCTGAACTCGCGCCCAACGTTTATGCCCAAATCACCGGCACCGACGGCAGCGGCGTCAGCGTGCGGGCCGGTCCGGGCACCAACAATGCCCGCCTGACCATCGCCCCCGAAGGCAGCCTGGTCTTGATTCTTGAAGGTCCGCGGGCAGACGAAAATCAGGATGATTACATTTGGTGGTTTGTGCGCGCCGAAGACGGCACGGAAGGCTGGACGGTGCAGGAGTATCTTATCCCCAGCCTGCCGCCGGCCGCCGGACAATAGCTTTATTTGAAGGGCTTATCACGGAGGGATGCGCAGTCTTGCGCCCTACCTTGCACTTCGTAATTTTGAAACCGAGCGTCGCTGAGCCAGGCGGCGCTTTTTAGCTCACGAGTCAACACGCCTGGGGAGAGAGTAATGGCCGAGATGGCTGATATCCACAAAGAGTTAGCCGAACTACGCCGGGAAATCAACTACCACCTTTACCGTTATCACACCCTCGACGACCCGGTCATCAGTGACGCCGCCTATGACCAGTTGCTGAACCGACTCCGGCAGCTTGAAGCCGAACACCCGGAACTCATTACCCCCGACTCACCCAGCCAGCGCGTGGGCGCGCCGCCTCTCGACAGTTTTGAAAAGGTCACCCACCCCATTCCCATGACCAGCCTGGGCAACGCCTTCAACGACGAAGATATGCGTAACTGGTTGGCGCGGATTGGCCGGCTCTTACCGGAAGGGATAAGCATCGACGATCTGGAATTTGTGGTCGAGCCTAAAATCGACGGTCTGGCCGTGGCCTTAACTTATGAACAGGGAATTTTTAGGCAAGGGGCCACCCGCGGCGACGGCGTGGTGGGCGAAAATGTTACCGCCAACCTGCGCACGGTCAAAAACATTCCCCTGCGCATTCCGGCTAGCCCAGATGGGCCGCCGGCGCCTGCCCGGATCGAAGTGCGGGGCGAAGTTTATCTACCTATCGCTGCTTTCAATGAATTCAACCGCCGCCAGGCCGACCAGGGGGACAAAGTGTTTGCCAATCCCCGCAACGCCGCGGCCGGTTCCCTGCGCCAACTCGACAGCAAAATCACCGCCCAACGTCCCCTGGCCCTGTTTGCCTATGCTATCGGTTATGTCGAGGGGGCCGAAATCACCAGCCAGCAGCAGGCCCTGGACTACCTGCGCCAGCTTGGCTTTCCGGTTAATCCGGATATTTTGCACACCGGCAATTTCGAAGAGGTGCTCAGCTTCATCCACACCTGGATGCAGCGCCGTGATGAGTTAACCTATGACGCCGATGGGGTGGTGGTCAAAATCAACGACTTTGCCCTGCAACAACAGCTCGGCGTGGTCGGCAATACCCCGCGCTGGGCCATCGCCTACAAGTTTCCGGCGCGCGAAGCCACCACCAAACTACTGGAAATAAAAACCAATGTTGGCCGCACCGGCCAGATTACGCCGTATGCCAACCTGGAGCCGGTCAATATCGGCGGGGTGACGGTGCGCCAGGCCACTTTACACAACTTTGAAGACCTGGCCAAAAAAGATATCCGGGCCGGCGACACGGTGATCGTCAAGCGGGCCGGCGATGTCATTCCTCAGGTGGTCAAGCCTATTCTGGAATTGCGCCCGCCGGACTCACAACCGTACCAGCCGCCCACCCGTTGCCCGGTGTGCCAGGAGCCAACCGAACGGTTGGGCGACGACGTCGCCCTGTTTTGTATCAATGCGGCCTGCCCGGCCCAATTGGTCCGCCAAGTGGAATATTTTGTCTCTCGCGGGGCGATGGATATTGAAGGTTTTGGCATCAAGATTGGCGAGCAGTTGGTCCAGGCGGGGCTAATCAACGATATCGCTGACATCTACTTCTTGGAGCGCGACCAACTGCTGCAACTTGAGGGCTTTGCCGATAAAAAGGTTGACAATCTCTTGAGCGCCATTGCCGCCAGCAAAGCCCAGCCGTTTGAGCGATTTTTGACCGGTCTGGGCATCCGCTACGTGGGCAGCGTGGTTGCCGGGCTGCTGGTGAAGGCATTTCGCTCGATTGACGCGCTGCAAAATGCCTCCCGTGAAGAGCTGGAAATGGTCGAGGGGATCGGTCCGCGCATTGCCGAGTCGGTTGTGGCCTGGTTTAGCCGCGCTCCCAACCAAAAACTGATCGACAAATTCCGGCAGGCCGGCGTCACTTTAGCGGCGGCAACGGTTCAACCGGCCACCACTCCCCAAACCCTGGCCGGCCTGACCTTTGTGATTACCGGCACGCTGCCAAACTGGAGCCGCGAAGAAGCCGGCGCTTTCATCGAACAGCACGGCGGTAAAGTTACCGGCAGCGTCTCGTCCAAAACTGATTATCTGGTGGCCGGGGAAAAGGCGGGGAGCAAGTTGGATAAAGCCCAGAGTTTGGGCATCCCTATCCTGGACGAAGAAGGCTTAAAAAAGTTGGCCGCCGGTGATTAACTAAAATCAGCGTAACTTTAGCCTGATTTCAGGGTTTATTTTTAATGTGAATAAAAGCACGGATATAACCAAAAAATTCAGTGAGGAGCAAAGATGTCTCGAATAGTCATTACCGGACTCGGCGCCATTACCCCCCTGGGCAACGATGTCAACACCTTTTGGGAAAATATGAAAGCTGGCGAATCGGCTGCAGACGTCATCCAGGCGTTTGATACTACCGATTATGTCATTCGGATTGCCTGCGAAGTGAAGGATTTTGATCCCACCGACTGGATCGACAAGAAAGCGGCCAAGCGGATGGCCCGCTCAACCCAATTTGCCGTGGCTACCGCCAGAAAAGCCCTGGCCGACGCCAATTTTGAGGTCACCCCGGAAAATTCGGGTCGAGTTGGGGTGGTGTTCAATACCGGCGGTGGCGGGTTAACGGCGATGGAAGAATCCCAAATGCAGTTGGTCAATAGCGGCCCCCGGTCGGTGTCGCCGTTTCTGGTGCCAATTGTGATGGCCAATGCGGCCTGCTGTATTGTCTCGATTGAGTTGGGGACGATGGGACCGCTCAATACCTCAACCCTGGCCTGCGCCAGCGGCAACTATGCCCTGGTAGATGCCTATTATATGATGAAGCGGGGTGAAGCCGACGTGATTATTGCTGGCGGGACCGAAGCAGCAATCTCGCCGCTGGTGATTGCCTCTTTTGGCCGGATGGGAGCGCTTTCCGCCCGTAACGACGACCCCAAACGTGCCAGCCGCCCCTTTGATAAAGATCGGGATGGTTTTGTGTTCGGCGAGGGGGCTGTGGCCTTTATCATGGAAACTGAGGCACACGCTCTGGCTCGCGGGGCCAAAATCTACGCCGAGGTATTGGGCGGGGCTTTGCGGTCCGACGCCTATCACATCACTGCGCCCAAACCGGATGCCAGTGGCGCGGCTTCGGCGATGCGGGCCGCTCTGGCCAACAGCGGCAAATCGCCAGACCATGTTGACGCCATCTTTGCCCACGGCACCAGCACGCCGCTGGGCGATGTGGCCGAAACCCTGGCCATTAAGAAGGTTTTTGGAGAACGAGCTTACCAGATTCCGATCACAGCGACCAAGTCGCAGGTGGGCCATATGCTGGGGGCGGCCGGGGCGGTTTCAGCGCTGGCGGCTGTCAAAACTATCGAGGAAGGCGTCATCTGCCCAACCATCAACTACGACACCCCTGACCCTGAGTGCGACCTGGATTACGTACCCAATGAGCCACGCCAACATAACGTTAACCTGGCCCTGGTCAATGCCTTTGGCTTTGGCGGGCAAGATGTGGTGCTGGTTCTGGGGAAATATGGCGCAAATGGGGCTTAATGAGGCCGCGTCGATTGATTGAGGCGCAGCCTGAGTTCAGCCTGAGCAGCGGCGGCAATTTGGGCCATTGGATAGAAATCGCCGGGCCGCAACAGGCCGGCGGCTTGCCAATGGCCTGGATCCAGGCAGCGATGGCCACCGTACTCGGCGGTGATGGTAAGATAATAGCCACAGATATGGCAGCAACTGGGCTGCTGGCTGTTGATTACCGTCATTGATCGTCCCCCCACATTGGCATTAAGGTGAGCCGGTTACCTGAACCGGATTACCTTCTATTATATTGCCGGCCTGTGAGAATTCAATCGGAAAAAAGTAGTAGAACGGTTAGAGTTAGGATTTTAAAGTTAAAATGGCCCCGGTTGTTGATCTTCAACCGGGGCCATTTTCATTTTACTGAATAGGCCAATTTAAAACAGACCAACCACCTTGCCCGTATTGAAGTCAATATCCACATCCATAAAGGCAGGTCGGGAAGGCAGGCCTGGCATGGTCCGCATAATGCCCACCAATGGGTAGATGAAGCCGGCCCCAACACTGGCTCGAACTTCCCGGACAGGAATAGTGAAGCCTTTGGGGCGCCCCTTCAGGGTGGCATCGTGGGAAAGACTGAGATGGGTTTTAGCCATACAAATAGGCAGATTGCCGAAGCCAGCCTGTTCAAAGGTTTTGATCTGGCGTTCGGCCGTCGGTTCGTAGGTTACGCCATCGGCTCCATAAATCTCGGTCGCAATCTTCTCAATTTTCTGTTTGATACTCCAGTCCAGCGGATAAAGAAAATGGAAGTTACTGGGCTTCTCGCAGGCGTGCATCACTGCTTCGGCCAATTCCATCGCCCCATCACCACCCCTGGCCCAATGGTCAGACATCACCGCGGTTTCGGCGCCGGCCTGCTGCGACATCTTCCTGACCAACTCGACCTCGGCGTCGGTGTCGGTGGGGAAGCGATTCACCGCAACCACCGCCGGAATACCGAACTTTTTGACGTTCTCGATATGCGCCGCCAGGTTCTCGATCCCTTTTTCCAGCAAGGGCAAGTTCTCTTCGGTATAGGCTTTGTCTAGCGGCCGTCCGGCCACCACGGTTGGGCCGCCGCCGTGCATCTTTAGAGCACGGATGGTTGCGACCAGAACGACAACATTGGGAATGAGACCGGAGTAGCGGCACTTGATGTTGAAGAACTTCTCCATGCCAACGTCCGCCCCAAAGCCGGACTCGGTTACCACGTAGTCGGCCACTTTCAAGGCAATCTGGTCGGCAATGATCGAGCTGTTGCCGTGGGCGATATTGGCAAAGGGACCGGCGTGGACAAAGGCCGGCTGCCCTTCCAGGGTTTGCATCAGGTTAGGCATAATGGCATCTTTCATCAACACCGTTACTGCGCCGGCCACGCCTAAATCCTCGGCCGTGACCGGTTTGCCGTTCTTATCCAACGCCACCACCATGCGGCCAAAGCGCGCTCGCATATCTTTCAAGCCGGTAGTCAGGGCCAGAATGGCCATGATTTCGGAGGAGACAGAGATATCGTACCCGCCTTCGCGAGGCACCCCATCCAGGTGACCGCCCAAACCCAATACAATCTTGCGTAAGGCCCGATCGTTCACATCGACCACCCGGTTCCAAGAGATGGTGTAAGGGTCTATATTCAATCGTTTGAGGCCCATTTTGGCCAGCGACTCGTCGCTCTGGAGACTTTCGTGATAGATGCGGGCGTCGAGCGCGGCAGCCACCAGGTTGTGCGCTGCGCTGATGGCGTGGATATCGCCGGTGAGATGCAGATTAAAATCTTCCATTGGGACAATCTGGCTGTAACCGCCGCCGGCCGCCCCACCTTTGATCCCAAAAGTCGGCCCCTGGCTGGGCTGGCGAATGCAAATCATCACCTTCTTGCCAAGCTTCCCCAACCCCTGGGTCAAGCCAACGCTGGTCGTGGTTTTCCCCTCGCCCAGCGGCGTGGGCGTAATTGCCGTCACGTCAATGTATTTACCCTGCGGGCGACCGGCAAATTTTTCCAAAACATCCAGGTGGACCTTGGCTTTGTATTTGCCATAGAAATCCAGATCATCCTCGGTCAAGCCGATGCTTTCGGCAATTTCGATGATGGGCTTAACTGTTGCTGCCTGGGCAATTGCAAGATCGCTTGGAACGGACATATTTTTTTCTCCTTTGAAATCTAAATATTGAGTTTTACAATGGTGTGGAAACTACTGACCCAACTATACAATTGTAAAGATATTGGTCCAAATTGGTAAGTGACATTTGTCCTTTCTTCATTGTGACAAATGTCACCACCGGGCCAGTATTTTTCAATGTTTGGGGAGGGTGAACAGACACCAAAAAAACCGTTCCCCAAGACAAAAACGAGGAACGGGCCAATTATAATTGATCGAAACAGGTATCGCCAAATCAGTCCAGAAAATCACGCAGCCGGCGACTGTGACGTGGGTGGCGCAGCTTGCTCAAAGCCTTTACTTCAATCTGGCGGATACGCTCCCGAGTCACCCCAAATTTGCGGCCAACTTCTTCCAGGGTATACGTGCGGCCATCCTGCAAGCCGAACCTGAGTTGCAGCACCCGACCTTCGCGGGCGGTCAGGCAGGCCAAAAC
>CAYZHI010000034.1:0-15344 GCA_964477335.1 uncultured Caldilineaceae bacterium
CCGCGAGGGTAAAAATCCTGCGCCCGGATACCGACACGGCTCTAGAGTCGGGGACGACGGTCGCCAGCCGGTCGACCATCCTGGGCGGAGGCGCAGTCCAGTTGGTGGCCCGCAACCTGGCTAACGTGCTCAACCTGGCCGCGGCCAACCTGCTTCAGTGTGAAGTTAGCCAGTTGGTGCGGGTTGAGGAGCGTTATGTTGGTCCCAGTGAAGAGCCGGTGCCGTGGGAAGTTGTGGTCGATCACGCCAGAGCGATGGGTTTGATCCTCTCGGCCCGGGGCAAGTGGACGGCGCCGCACATTCACTGGGATGCCTTAGCCGGTCGCGGTACACCCTATTTTGTCTACCATTATGGCGCTCAGATCGCCGAAGTGGAAGTCGATCTGCGCACCGGCAAGACCGAAGTGATTGGTTTCTGGGCGGCGCACGATTTAGGCAAAACGATTTTCCCGCAGGGCGCCTACGGCCAGCTTTACGGGGGTGTGGCGCAAGGGTTGGGTTACGCCCTTTTTGAAGAAATCAACTACGTCGATGGCTACCTGCAATCGGTCAACTTTGATGAGTATCTGATTCCCACGGCTGTGGACGTGCCGGAGATCAAAGGATTCTTGATCGAAAAATCGTTCTCCGGCGGCCCGTATGGGGCCAAGAATATCGCCGAACCGACGATGGTGCCAACGGCGCCGGCGATAATCAACGCCATTGCCCACGCCACTGGTCGACGCGTCCGCGATCTGCCGGCCAATCTGGAACAGGTGTTATTAGGTTACAAGCTGCATCCCAAGGCGACCGCCAGCCAGTGTAAATTGGGTTTAAAGACAATCTAATCTTAACCAAAAAGGAGCTTAACTATGGAAAAAGAGCAACTGCACGAACAACTCTATCAAAGTATCTTAGAATATGATGGTCCGGCCGCGGCTCAAGCTGCTCAAGCCATCATTGACAATGGTTTTGACGTGATGGAAGCCATCGAGGTGGCGACCAGGGCGGTCAATGAGATTGGCGATAAATTTGAATGTGGCGAACTTTTCTTACCCCACCTGATGCGGGCCGGTGAGGCCATGAAACAATGCATGAAGGTGCTATCGGCTCGCCTGGAAGCTGAAGGGACGGCCAAGAAAAAAGGTAAAGTGGTGATTGCGGCCGTCGCCGGCGATATCCACGACATTGGTAAAAACCTGGTAGCTACCATGTTGTCAGTACACGGCTACGACGTGATTGACCTTGGCGTTAATGTAACCCCTTTGCATATTGTCGACGCCGCCGAGCGCGACCAGGCCACCTTTATCGCCCTGTCGTCACTGATGACCACGTCAATGCCTTACCAGCGGGATGTGCTGGAGGTTCTGAATGAAATGGGCTTGCGCAATAAATTTTATGTGGTTGTCGGGGGCGGGCCGGTGACGCCAGAATTCGCCCGCGACATCGGCGCCGACGGCTGGGGATTGAGCGCCGTATCGGCCGTTCGCGTCTGCGATCAGTTATTACAGGCGGGCCAAACCCCGCCTGTTGCAGATACTATTTTGGTAGAATAGGAGCATCATCATGGCCATCAATCGAGATAAATTAATGGTTGTGCTTGAAAAAGCGCACAAAGGCCCCATCTGTAAACAGTTTGCCTGGGATACTCAGGTAATTCCTGACACTATTGCCCAAAAACTGAAGAAATTCGGGTTAGAAAAAAGCTGTGATCCGGCTAACCCGGTCAACCAAGACTTGGAACTGGCCGATCGCTTTTTTGAAGCCGCCCTGGAAGTTGCCGCCGAAGTGGGTATGCTGTGCACCGATACCGAACGGGTCATCAAATTTAGCCGTGAAGAATTACAGGCCGGCCTCGATGCTGCTCCGGCTGAATTTACCCTCGGTGAGGGCGATCAAATTGCCCATTTCAAACACCGGCAATTGGACGATCCCACCCCACCCATCTGGGTGTCGCCGTTAAGCATTGCGGTTAGCGAAGATATCTTTGTGCCGCTGGTGGAGGGGATTGCCAGCATCCCCGAAGTTGATTGTCTGGAAGGCCCGTCACTTGAAACAATTTGGGGCGCTCCGCTGCGGGCCGGCTCGCCGTATGAGCTGCTGGCCGGAAAATTGCAGGCGGAACTCTTTTACAAGGCCATCGCCCGGGCCGGGCGTGAGGGAATTGGCCTGTACGCCGTCGGCACCTCGCCGACGCATTACGGTGTGCTGGGGGGGTTTGGAGTTCCTGGAGGTTATAAACCGGAGCGGGATATCGTGCTGCTCCTCTCGCCGGTAGAAATCAAAACATCTTACGAGAATCTGCTCAAACTGGCCCACGCCTACAACTGCGGCGGGATCACCTATGGCGGTTCGTGGTCAATGATTGGCGGCTATGCCGGCGGGCCTGAAGGCAGCGCACTGTCTTGCATTGCCTGCACCATTATTCTGTACAACGTTTATCAATGCGTCAATGGGGCCAGCTTCCCCTATGATTTGCAGACCATGGGCAATTGTGGCCGTCCGGCCTTGTGGGCTTTGGGACTGGTGTTCCAGGCGCTCAGCCGAAACACCCATATTTGCGCCAACTCGGTCCTCAATCAGACGGCCGGCCCGGCTACACCGATGCTGCTTTACGAATCCGCAGTGGGGATGATGACCCTGGCCACGTGTGGGACGACTTCTTGCACCGGTCCCCGCAGCGCCGGCGGCAAGTACTCCAATTTCATCACTCCTTTGGAGGTTAAGTTTGCGGGCGAGGTCTTTAAGAAGACAGCCGGAATGAGCATCAGCCAGGCTAATGATATTGCCAACAAACTGCTGCCTAAATACGAAGACAAGCTGGGAACTCCGCCCAAAGGACAGAGCTTCAAAGATTGTTATGATATCTCCCGCCTGACTCCCACGGACGAATGGCAGAAAATCTATGATCAGGTCAAAGACGACGTTATTAAGGCGGGGCTACCTCTTGATTAAGCGTTTTTGGTGAACTTTTCGTAATTTCTTATCCGCCATGTCATTTCGAGAGCCTGCCCTGAGCGAAGCCGAATGGGCCGAAGACCGAGAAATCCCTGAAGCCGAATTTTAAAGCGCTACTTTTTAGGGATTGCTTGCCGTCTACGACGGCTCGAAATGACATGGTCGCTTCTCAAGACTTTTCAGACAGCCTCTAAGATTAGCCCACCAGGGCTTGGCTCTGCACTTGCAGCGCAGCTGCAAGTGCAGGTGTCAGGCCGATGATTTCAGCCTCGGCTATTTGGCTTTTTCTTCAAACTTCAAATTCCCGGCCGCCCCCTGGCATCCTTGCTGCCCATTGATCGATTACCCCGCATGTTCATTTGTTCACCACTGAACATTTGACATCTTTGACCAAGAATGATATTATCGTGAATATTCACGATGATGTGAATATTCACGGGAGGAATGGTGGTCACTGACGAAACTAAAACCAGGCTCCTGTACAAGGTAGCCAAAGCCTACTATGAGGATGGCTTAACCTATGAACAAATCGGCAGTCGCTTTGGTTTTTCTCGCATGAAAGTGGCGCGCCTGCTTGAGCAAGCTAAAGATGAAAAGATCGTTCAAATCATAATTGCTCCCCCCCCTGCCGACCTCAACACCGAGCTTGAACGCCAACTAGAAGCGAAATATGGTTTGGATGAGGCGGTCATTGTCTCGCCCCCCAGCTATGACCAGGCAGCAATCGTGCAGGAATTAGGCCCGGCCGCGGCCAACTATTTGCTTCGCCACCTGCAAGGGGATGAAGTGATTGGCTTAGCCTGGGGTAATGCCATGCTGTCCGTTGTCAATGCGCTGCCAATCGCCAATTGGGCCGAGATGAAAGTGGTCTCGACCACCGGCGGTCTGGGCAGACTGGAGTCGGAAACATACGGGGCAGACCTGGTCCGGCGCATGGCCCAGGCTTTTGGGGCCAAACCGCATATCATCATGGCCCCGGGTATCGTCAACAATAGGATGACCCGTGATGCCTTGTTGGCCGACCCACAAATTTCTGAGGCTCTGGCCCTGGCGGCCAAAGCCGATATCATTTTGGTGGGCATCGGTAAACCCACCGTCAATTCGATCCTGAGGCAATCAGGTCTAACTGAGCTAGAGATTAATCAGTTGCAAGACAATGGCGCGGTTGGAGATATCGTTTTCCGCTTCTTCGATGCGAATGGACAACCGATTGACCATGAAATAAACGACAGGATTATTGGCCTTAACCTGGATCAATTAAAGGGGATTCCTCGGGTGATTGGGGTGGCTGGTGGCCTGGAAAAGTTAGACGTCATTCGGGCGGCCTTGCGCGGTAAACTGATCAAGGTGTTGGTGACAGATGACAAAACTGTTTTCCATCTACTTAAAGAGGAAGACACCTGTTTAGAAAGGGGGTGATGGGCCGGGAAGTAAGCTATAGAAAGAGTCCAAAGTTCAAAATTATCATAGTTTCAATTCAAAGGAGAAAGGACATGAGATTCCCCAAATTGTTGTTGCGTGGCGCTCTGGTGCTTGTGGCCGCTATTCTCATCTCGGCCTGCGCCCCCATGCCTGCGCCACAGACGGCCGTAGAACCGGCTAAGGTTGAGGAAGAGGCAGCTCCAGCCCCCACGGCAGAGGCTGAAACTGAAGCGGCGGCCGAGAGTGCGGCCGGCGAAAAAGAGTTCTATTTTGTGTACGTGCCGAAGTTGGTGCATCCGTGGTATGAGGATGTGAAGAAGGGGATGGAACAGGCCATCGCCGAACTGGCCCAGCAGGGCATCAATATCAAATACGAGTGGGATGCGCCGCCGGAGGGCGACGTGGTCCAGTGGACGCAACGGCTGGAAGCGGCCATTGCCAAGAAGCCCGACGTGCTGGCCGTCTCCTGCCTTGACGCCGACGCTGGCAAACCGCTCATCGAAGAAGCCGTAGCCCAGGGTATTCCCGTGGTCGGGTTCGACACTCCCTGTCCCGGCTCACCGTTGACCACCTTTGTGGGCCACGAGGTCTACACCCAGGATGGGGCGGATATGGCGAACATTCTGGCCGAAGCCCTGGGTGGCAAAGGCAAGGTCGCCATTCTGATGGGCAGCCCTGGCGCAGCCAACCACAAGCAGCGGGTCGAAGGCTTCAAGCAAACGATGGCCGAGAAGTATCCCGACATCGAAATTGTGGCTGAAGAATACGACAACGATGACCTGGAACGGGCGGTCAATCTGACGGCCAGCATCCTGCAAGCTCATCCCGACCTCAACGGCATCTTTGGGGCCAACGCCACGGCGCCGATTGGGGCCGGCCAAGCCATCGTCGAAGCCGGCAAGAAGGGTGAAGTCATCCTGGTGGGTATGGACGATTTGCCGGAAATGGTCGGTTTTGTCAAGGATGGCACCGCCCTGGCTATGAGCCTCCAACACGTCCCGGAAATCGGCTATTGGAGTATCAAATATATGACTGCGCTAGCTCAAGGGCGGACTGTGCCGCCTGTGCACGATACCGGCTCCTTTGTGGTTGATCAATCCATGGTCGATACCTATAAGGCGCAATAGCCAGAGTAGTTGATAGCGACTCAAGGGAGGCCAGCAAATCAAGCTGGCCTCCGGCCGCTAATCCGGCTGATACGATTGCCAAGCATGAGGCAAAGTAAGGACGAATGGTATGGCTGAAGATACAATTTTAGAGTTTCGGCAGATTACCAAGCAATTTCCCGGCGTCAAGGCGCTTGATCGGATTAATCTCAAGATAAGACGAACCGAGATTCACGCCATTGTAGGCGAAAATGGGGCGGGTAAGTCGACCTTGATGAAAATTGCAGCCGGTCTTTACCAACCCGATGAGGGTGAGGTTATTTTGGCTGGACAGGCAGTCCAGCTCAAGAATGCTGAAGAAGCGTTGAAGTTGGGCATTGCGATGGTGCCACAGGAACTAAATCTTGTGCCCGATATGACAGTCGCTGAAAACATTCTGCTAGGGATTGAACCTCGCCATCGCTTTGGAGTGGTCGACCGAGCTGCGGCCGAGCGCAGATCCCGGGAGATTTTGTACTCATTGGGACTATCCATCGAGACGAACCAAAAGCTCAAACAGTTGAGTGTGGCCGAACAGCAGATGATCCAGATTGCTCGCGCCCTGGCGTTTGAGTGCAACATCCTGATTATGGACGAACCCACGGCCGCCTTAAGCGACCGTGAAAAAAGTACTCTCTTTGAACGGATCCGGCGACTGCAAGAAAGCGGTCGAACCATTCTCTACATTTCCCACCGGATGGAAGAGATCTTCGAGATTTCGGATCGGATCACGGTTCTCAGAGACGGGCAACTGATGCAGACGTTGAATCGAAGCGAGACCAATCAAGATGAGATTGTGCGGTTGATGATTGGCCGTTCTTTGAAAGAATTTTTGCATGTTAGAGAAGAGCGCCGGCGGGGCGATAAACCGCTGCTGGAAATACGCAATTTTAGCCGGGCCGGGCTTTTTGAAAATGTTTCATTTACCCTCTACGAAAGAGAAATTTTGGGCTTCGCCGGACTGGTTGGAGCGCGCCGGACTGAAACCCTGAGCAGCGTCTTTGGGTCTCCCCCGCCCGACAGCGGCCAGATTCTACTCGAAGGCCGGCCGGTGACGATCAAATCGCCGGCCGACGCCACCCGGCTGGGTCTGGGGTATGTGCCCGAAGAACGAAAACGGCAGGGACTGTTCCTGATTATGAGCGTTTTGCATAACATTTCAATGCCGTTTGTTAAACAGTTCCAGGGCTGGCTGGCAATCAATCAGACCGAGGAAAATGCGGCTGGGGCCCAGCTTAGCCAACAATTAAAGATACAGACCCCTTCCCTGGCTCACCAAGTCCAATACTTGAGCGGCGGCAACCAGCAAAAAGTAGTGCTGGCCCGCTGGCTGGGCAGCGGGGCCAAAATCTTAATTTTGGATGAGCCGACCCGCGGCATCGACGTGAACGCCAAGGCCGAAATTCATGCCTTGATTGCTGAATTGGTCAATCAGGGCAAAAGCATCATCCTGATCTCGTCAGAGTTGCAGGAGATTATGGCCATTGCCACCCGGATTATGGTGATGCGCGAAGGACACATTGTTGGCGAAGTTTATCCTGAGCATGTGACCGAAGAGGAGGTCCTCCGGTTGGCTATGTTAGGCCCAAACGGCCAGACGACTGTCCCGGATGGTTCTCCGAACGTGGTTAATGAGGACAGAAGGAGAGATAACTGATATGACTACTCCATCAACGGTAAATCCTGAAAAAATTACAACTGCTAATCCCTCAGTCGGCATTTGGGGACGTCTCTGGGCTTGGATCGGCCATTCCCAGGCTACCGCCTTATTGGGTTTTCTGATTGTACTGTCAATTGTGATCGGTCTGATCGCCCCGCGTTTTCTGCAAGTAAGTAATCTGGGGGTGATTACCCGCCAGGCTTCATTTGTCGCCCTGGTTTCGCTGGGCCAGATGACCGCTCTGATTGGCGGGGCGCTCGATCTATCGGTGGGCGCAACGGCCGGGTTGGCCGGCATCTGTGCGGCGTTGCTGATGCATTATACGAACATCAATCCCTATCTGGCTATGCTGATGGGCGTAGCCGTGGGGTCATTGGTCGGACTGAGCAATGGCCTCCTGATTACTCGCCTGCGGCTAAACGCGCTGATTGCGACGCTGGGCACTGCCTTTATGATCCAGGGCGCCATTCTGGTCATTACCGGCGGTTGGGCTATTCCAGACATGCCTGAAACAATTCAATGGCTTGGCAAGGATAGCCTGGGTCCGGTTCCAATCCCAACCGTGATTACGATCCTGATCGCCATCGCCCTGGCCTTTATGCTTAACCGCACGTTTATTGGCCGCCACATCTTTGCCATCGGTGGTAACGAAGAAGCCGCCATCCTGGTAGGTATTCCGGTGAAACGGGTCAGGACTCTGGTTTTTGTTATCTCCGGAACGTTGGCCGCCACGGCCGGAGTGATCATGGTTGCTCGCCTGGCCTCGGGCCAGCCCACCATCGGCGCCAGTTGGTTGCTGCCCTCGTTTGCGGCGGCAATTCTGGGTGGCACGGCCATGTCCGGCGGCACCGGCTCGGTGCTGGGGACGTTGGTGGGCGCCGTGCTGATGGCCGTCATCCAAAATGGGATCGTGATGATCGGTTTGTCAGTTTACTGGGAGAATGTCGTGGTCGGGGCGGTCTTGATTGTGGCAATCATCTTCGATAGCTTCCGCACCGGCAATTTGCGTTTACGATTCGGCCGTAAATGAACCGAAAAAAATCTCACCATCCAAAATTCAACCTAAGAGACGGAGTAAGATTTAGAACAATGACCAATAAACTACGCATCCTTATCGCCGGCGACCTGTTTATGAGGCCGCAGGTTTTTCAAGAGGTGCTGCAACAACAGTTGACCCCGGCCGGGTATGAGTTGGATTTTAGGCTGGTGGAGTATCCCTACCCCATCGACCATTTTGCCATGGTCGAACATCCGCTGCCGCCGCGCCTGGGCGGCGGTTGGGACGACGCTACCGCCTATCCTGAGAGCGAGCTGCAAGTTCAAGAGATCGAGGAGTACTACGGCCAGGTCAACGATTTTGTTGGAAAGATCACCGATGAAGATATTCTGGTGGTCCATATGGCCCCGATTACGCGCGCGGTCCTGGAACAAGCCCAAAATCTCAAGTTAATCGCTTGCAGCCGCGGCGGCCCCAAAAATATCAACCTGGCGGCAGCAACGGCCTGTGGTATCCCGGTGGTCAATACGCCGGGGCGGAATGCCACCGCGGTGGCCGAGTTCATCCTGGGTTTGCTCATCGCCCAAACTCGACATATCACCCAGGGCCATCTGAGTCTAACCGAGGGAATTTGGAATATCGGGCTATATCGGGGTGAGAATGCCGGGCCGGAAATCAGCGGACGTACGGTCGGTCTGATTGGGTTGGGCAACATTGGCCGGGCCCTGGCCCGGTTGCTGAGTGGCTTTCGAGTGAAGCTATTGGTTCACGATCCTTACGTGGCGGATGAGGTCTTTGATTCGCTGCATGCGCTCAGAACTCCGCTCGATGAGCTGTTTCAAACGGCGGATTTCGTCATCCTGGCCGCCCGCCTGACCGAAGAGACAACCGGCATGGTTGGATCTCGGGAGTTGGCCCTGATGAAACCGACGGCTTATCTGGTGAATGCAGCGCGGGGAGGGCTGGTAGATTATGCCGCCTTACGTCAGATACTCCGGGAGCGCCGCCTCGCCGGGGCGGCCTTTGATGTTTATGATATCGAACCCCTTCAGCGTGATGAACCGCTGCTCCAAATGTTCAATGTCACCGCCACCCCGCACATTGCCGGCGCCTCCCAGGACGTGTTGTACCATGCGGCCGGAGTTCTGGCCGGCGACATTGGCCGATTCTTACGGGGTGAACCTCTGCAAAACTGCTTGAATCCGCAGGCGCTGGTGTTGAGTCAGACCTCCTAAAGCCAACTCCCATAAATTAACCGTCTTATTGATGCAAAATGGTAAACTTGTAGATTACTCAGTTACACCGAGATTCACAGAGAAGGCGCAGAGTTTCACCGAGAAAATCGTGGTTTTTTTCTCTGCGTTTCTCGGTGTATTCTCTGTGCGGCTCTGTGTTCCCCAACTAATTACCGCAAATGGAGGAAATTATGGCTAAAGAAATGACCCCGCGAGAGCGAGTCCTGACTGCCTTGAACCACCAGGAACCGGATCGCGTGCCCACCGTCTTGTGGGGCAGCTATTACACCCTCAATGATGGCACTTATTTCAATGTGCTCAAATATCTGCAACTGGGCGATCCACTGCCACCTTTCAGGAGATATCTATCGCGCAATTCAAACTACTACGATGATCGAGTCCTGGATCGTTTGGGGACCGATGCGCGTTATATCTGGTCAGGCTTCACCGACCTGGGGAGAGCGAGAATGGGTCTTGATAACACCGACGCCTGGGGGGTGAAATGGGAACGCCGCGGCCGTCACCTCACCACGGTGAGCGCTCCCCTGGCCGGGGCCGAGATCGAGCAAGTGGACAACTACCCCTGGCCTGACCCGGCCGACTATTTTGATTTTGACCTGATGAAGCGCCGGCTGGCTATGCTGAGAAAAGAATATCCCCATCACGCCATTGGCGCTCGCTCCGTAAATTCTTGTGGTCCGTTTGAACAGGCGGCGGAATTGCGGGGGCGGGCTGACTTTTTTATGGATACCCTGGCCAATCCTGAACTGGCCCAGCTCATCGTTGACAAATGCACCGCGGTGATCGTCCGCGGCCAGGAAATCTATCTGGATATGATCGGCCAGGATATCGACTTTTTTGAGATTCCCGGCGATGACTTTGGGGCCAACAAAGCCCTGATGATTTCGCCCGACACCTTTAGAACGATGTTTAAACCAGCCATGACCAGAATTGCCGGTACGGTCAAAGATTATCGCCGCGATCTGCCGGTTGTCTTTCATTCCGATGGGGCGATTACCGCCATCATTCCTGACCTGATCGAAGCCGGGATCGATGTTCTTAATCCGCTTGAGCCGTTACCCGCCACGGATTGGGCCGCCATCAAACGCGAATTTGGTCACCGGTTGTGTTTTATGGGAGGGGTTGATATCAGGCAGGCTATGACCGGACCGGTCGAGGGGGTGATTGAAGAGGTCAAAAAGCGCCTCGCCATCTTTGGCGACGGCGGCGGTTATATCGTCACCTCGGCCAACCACTTGCAAGTTGATGTACCGCCGGAAAACATTGTAGCCCTCTTCGAGGCGGCGCGGACCTATGGCCGTTATCCCCTAAACCTGACGTAAGCAAATTCACCACCATAATCAAGGAGAGACGTGATGGCAGACTATTTACTGGGCATTGACTACGGTACAGGTGGGGCCAAAGCCGTAGTTATCGATGCAGAAGGTCACGAACTGGGCTACGCTTTTAGAGAATTCCCGATTATCATGGACAAACCGGGCTGGTCGGAACACGATCCCACATTGTATTGGGATAGCACCTGCCAGATGATCCGAGAAATCATCAACCAAGCTCACCTTTCCCCCCAACAGATTCGGGCGGTCAGTATGTCGTCGGCGATGCCCGCGCTGGTCATGGTCGATAAAGCGCACCAGCCCATCAACAATGCTTACAATCTGATGGATCGGCGGGCTGCGGCCGAGGTGCAATGGCTCAAGGAGCATGTCGGCCTGGATCGAATCTTCCAACTCACCGCCAACCGGCTGGAAGATCACCCCACTGTCGTCAACTTGCTGTGGGAGCGAAACAATCGCCCGCATGATTTCAAACGAATTGACAAAGCGTTGAGCATCGATAGTTATGTCCGCCTCATGCTGACCGGCCGGGCCGCCGCCAACTATTCGGTGCTGTGTCTCTATGGCGTTTGGAGCATCGTCGATAACTGCTACGACCAAAACCTAATTCAAGAACTAGGCCTGGACCCGGCCATCTTTCCCCCAGGCTTTCCCTGTGGTGAAATCATCGGTGAAGTAACCCGGCAAGCGGCTGAAGCAACCGGCCTGGCTCCCGGCACTCCGGTCACGTCCGGTCAGCTCGACTGCAACGCCGGTTGGGTCGGCGCCGGGGCCACCGCCGAGGGTGATGTTCAGCTTAACCTGGGGACGGTGGGGAATTTTGGCATCATTCATAAAGATACCAATTTCCTCAAGAGTATGCTGGCCGCGGCTTATACCATCGACTCTCATAACACCTACGTGACTGTCCCGTCGACGATGACCGGCGGGATGAGTATTCGCTATCTGCGCGACAACTTTGCCCAGGCCGAGATCGAAACCGAGCGCATTTTGGGGGTCGATTCTTACGATCTGCTCAATTTACAGGCGGCCAAGGTGAGTCCAGGCAGCGACGGTCTCATTATCCTGCCCTACCTGATGGGGGAACGGTCGCCGATTTGGGATATCAATGCGCGGGCGGTGGTCTTTGGTCTCTCGCTCAATCACACCAAAGGTCATCTGGTACGGGCGATGATGGAAGCAGTGGCTTACGCCCTCTATCACAACTTTGCCCTGGTGAAGGAAGAGCGCAGCCAGATTAACTATCCGTTTGTCTTTAACGAAGGGGGGGCCAAAAGCCCACTCTGGCGACGCATTATTACCGATGTGCTGAATGTGCCGACTGTGCTGGTCAAACGGCGCACCGGCGCTCCCTTTGGCAACGCCATTCTGTCCGGGGTAGCCGTTGGCCTGTTCAAAGATTTCGAGATTGCCAGGGCGTGGGCTGAACATATCGAGCCAATGGAACCCGATCCGGCCAACCATGAACAGTATATGGACTATTTTGTTGTTTACCGGAATCTATATGAACATCTCCGCCCAGATTTTCACCAACTGGCTGGCTTGAGGCAGAAATTTGCTTGAGCAGTACTTTAGAGGAGTAGGGCTGACCCAAGCTCGTGACATCTTGGGTGTTACTGGAACGTATCCAGCAGTTCAATTTGGGTATCGATTCGGAAATGCGCTCTTTTGGGGTCAAACCTGGAGGGCTACGATGGTTAAATCGTCGTGGGGTTCAGCGCCGGCGGTGAAAGATTCGACCGCGCGCCGCAGATGATTTACCATCTCTTCAGCGCTGCGGGCAGGACCGCCGGCAAGCGCCTGTTCCAGTCGCTCAAAGCCGAACATCTCTCGGGTTGCGGTCATTGCTTCAATCACGCCATCACTGGTTAGGATGACCAGATCACCCGGCTGCAAGGTAAAGCTGACCTCCCGGTAGCCGTCTCTGGCTCCCAAACCGATTCCTAAGGGGGTGCCGCCAATATCAATCCATTCTACCCGGCCATCAGCTCGCCGTACCAGGGGCGGCACACAACCGGCGTTGGCCACACTCAAGTGCCACTGCCGCTTCCCGGCGGCCGGCATAATTTCCACGTAACAGAAGGCGCAATTTTGATAGCCGGTGCGGGTATAGGGTCTAATCGTCTCGTCCAGGTGGGCCAGCAGCTTGGCCGGTTTGAGACGCGGGTCGATGGCCGATTGAAATGAGGCCAGACTGACGGCCATCAACAACGCCGCCGGCATACCTTTGCCCGACGCGTCACCCACGGCCAGCGCAAACTTCTGCCTGGTTTCGTGGCCGTTGCCGTCGTGTGGCAGGCCATCAAAGTGGTGGTAGGCGTAAAAGTCGCCCCCTACTTCTCGGGCTGAGGCGCTGTAGCAGAGCACGTCCAGACCCGGCCAGTCGGGTCGAGGCGGCGGCAGCAGGCTGCGTTCGATGTGTTTGGCCATGGCCAGTTCAGCCTGGAGCCGGTCGTTGAGGATGCGCAGGGTTTCATTGGCCGCAGACAGTTCGCCGGTTCTCTCGTTGACCAGCACTCTCAATCTTTCTCGTTGCGCTTTGATACTTCTGACTCTAAGTTTGTAAACCGTCAACACCGTGGCCGCAATTACCAGCAATGCCCCAATTCTGAACCACCAGGTTTCCCAGAACGGCGGCGTAACCACGATCCGAATTGAGGCGGCGCCCGGCTCATTCCAAACGCCGGCGTTGTTGGCGCTTTTTACCCAAAAGGTATATTCGCCGGGATCAAGGTTGGTATAGGTGGCGAAGTTGCGGTTGCCGGTGACTATCCAATCCTGGTCAAAACCTTCCAATTTGTAGGCAAACTGATTCTTGGCCGGATTGGTGAAGTCCAGGGCCGCAAATTCAAAGGAAAAGACGTCATCCTGGTAAGATAATTCGATGGTTTCAATCTGAGAAATTGGCTGGCCGCCCAGAGCTTCAGTCTGGCCAGGCTGGCTGAAGCCGGTGATCACAACATTGGGGGGGTGATTATTCTCTTTTATTCGATCGGGGAAGAATCTGAGCAATCCATTCGTGCCGCCAAAAAACATCTCCCCGCTCCGACTCTGATGATAGGCAACCTCGTTGTAACCGATGCTTTCCAGCCCATCGCTGGTGTCGTAGCTGATGAAGGTGGTGGTGCGCGGATTAAATTTCGATAGTCCTTTCGCCGTACTCAACCACAAATTGCCGACCTCGTCTTCCAAAATACCGTAGATAACCTGGCTATTAAGTCCCTCTGCTTCGCCGAAGTGAGTAAATTGGCCCGTGGCCGGATCGAATTTGTTGAGCCCACCGTTGGCGGTCGCAACCCACAATATCCCGGCCTGGTCCTGGTGGATGGCATAGACGTCGTTGTTGCTCAAGCTGTTCGGGTCCAGGATATCATTTTGGTAACGGAAAAATTGCCCGGTGGCCGGGTCAAAGCGATTGAGGCCGCCGCCATAGGTGGCAACCCAGAGCAAGCCGGCGGCGTCTTGGTAGAGGCCATAGACGTCATCGTTGCCCAGACTGTTGGGATCATCCGGGTCGTGCCGGTAGACCGTAAACTGCTCGGTTTGGGGATCAAATTTGTTGAGACCACCGCCTTTGGTGCCAATCCAGAGCAGACCGGCCCGGTCTACGTAGATGGAATTGACATCGACGTGGCTTAAACTATTGGGATTATCAGGCTCGGGCAGGTAGCGAGTTACAACGCCACTGGTCGGGTCCAGTTTGTTCAAGCCGCCGCCCGACAGCCCAACCCAGAGTTGGCCGGCTTCATCTTCGTACAAAGCCCGCACATCATCGCTACTGAGGGTGGTGGGATCGTTTGGGTTAGACTGGTAAACGGTGAAGAGACCGGTTTCAGAGTCAAGCTTGTTAAGACCACCGCCTTTGGTGCCAATCCACAGGTTGTTGGCTCGATCCTGATAGATCGCCCGCACGTCGCTATTATTGAGACCACTGGGGTTATGGGGATCATAGCCCATAAAGATGAAATTAGCCACGGTTGGAACAAACTTGTTGACCCCTCCGCCGCGTGTGGCTATCCACAGCACCCCGGCGCGGTCTTCCAGAATCCAGCGTACATCATTGTTGCTGAGGCTATTAACCCGC
Source organism: uncultured Caldilineaceae bacterium (assembly GCA_964477335.1). Taxonomy (GTDB): domain Bacteria; phylum Chloroflexota; class Anaerolineae; order 4572-78; family J111; genus CAYNLK01. The sequence continues at coordinate 14,836 of CAYZHI010000034.1, forward strand.
AATGGGTCATTTAGATAATGGGTAAAAGTTCCGCTAGCCCGATCCAAGTGATTCAGACCGCCCTGACTGGTCCCAATCCAAAAATTACCGGCGCTGTCTTCAAAGATGGCGTTGATAATATTATCGCTCAGGCTGTGGGGGTCGTTTGGATCATTTTTGAAATGTGTGAAACTTTCCGTTTCAGGATCAAAGCGATCCAGTCCGGTTTCGGTCCCAACCCACAGCGTGCCGGCGCGGTCAACGTAGAGGGTTCGGACCAGATTATCAGTCAGGCTGGCGGGGTCGGTTGGGTCGTTTTTATAATGGGTGAAGGTTTCGGAAAGCGGATCGAAGCGGTTCAGCCCCTCCGAGGTAGCGATCCAAAGGAAACCGGCTTGATCTTCCACTATCCGCCAGACCCGGTCGTGGCTGAGGCTGTTGGGGTTATCCGGCTGGTGTTGGTAGCGCCTAAAAGTTTGGGTGGTTGGCTCGAATTTATTGAGACCGCCGCCCGACGTACCCACCCACAG
>CAYZHI010000035.1:0-15110 GCA_964477335.1 uncultured Caldilineaceae bacterium
GCCCCTCATCACTCCTCGTTGAGGAGGCGCAGGACTTCCGGCAGCAAAGTTTGGGTGGTGGCAATCGACTCGCCGCCGTAGATGGTAGCGTTGCCCTGCCAGTCGCCATAGAACCCGCCGGCCTCGGTCAGAATGGACGGCCAGGGCGCGCAATCCCACACATCCATTTTGGGGTCTAGCATCAAATCGGCCCGGCCGGTCGCGACCAGCAAATAGCCATAGGCATCGCACCAACCGGCCCGGTAGCGGGCGACCTGCTGAATCCTTTCCCAGGCCCCGGCCCGGCCAAAGCGGGCAAAAGAGGCCGCGTCGTAGTGGGCGACCAGGGCATCTTTCAACTGCGCCACCTGAGACACCCTGGCCCGGCGACCGTTCCACCAGCAACCGTGGCCGGCGGCGGCGGCGATCAACTCGCCCAGCGCCGGGAAATAGGCCACCCCGACCTGGCACTGCCCTTCGATTTCCAAACCGATGAGGACCCCGTAGAGCGGCACGCCGCGCACAAAGGAGCGGGTGCCGTCGATGGGATCAATAATCCAGCGATGGCTGTGGCTGGCGGCGGCAGCGCCGCCAAACTCTTCGCCAAAGATGGCGTGATCCGGATAGCGCTGCTCAATCCGTTGCCGGATCAACTCTTCCGCTTTGCGGTCGGCCACGGTCACCGGCGATTCATCGCCTTTGAAATCGGGTCGAAGGTCGGTTTGGAAATATCCCAGGGTCAGCCGGCCGGCTTCCCAGGCGGTCTCGATGGCAAAATCAAGGTAAGTTCGCAATGACTCGGTCATTTAGAAGCTCCTAAAACATAATGGTTAAACTGTCACAATCGATCCACCGCGACGGCGGTCGCCCGCAGCCACCCACCGTCCCTCATCGCGAGCCACCGCGTGAGCGCCGCCAAAGAACATATTCCGATCCGGCCAGCGGTTGACGGTGTAACCGGCCGCCTCAAGTTGATCAGCAACCGCCGGGCTGATACCCCCTTCCAACTGGAGCACCTGATCTTCAAAGTGAAGCCGGGGCGCATCGACGGCCTCAGCCAAATGCAGCCGGAAGTCGATGAAGTTACTGATTACCTGGGTGATAGCCGTTCGCAAACGGTTGCTGCCGCCGCTGCCCACGGCCAGAATAGGCCGGCCCTGGTGTAGAACGAGAACCGGACTCATCATCGTCATCAACCGCTGGCCGGGCGGTAATTTGTGAAAGCCCCCAGGGTGAAGATCGATTTCACCCAGCATATTGTTGAGAGTTACACCAGTATTGCCAACAGCAAAACCGGCGCTTTCGCCGGCCGAGGTGGTAATCCCGACGATCATGCCGCGGCCATCGGCCACACTAACGTGCGTGGTACTGGCCGGACCTTTAGGCAAAGTTGGCTCTGGTTGAATTTTACCGCCAGCCAGAGCGGCGACCAATTGCTGGCGATAACGGTGCAGGTTACTGCCGGCCAGGAATTTGTCGATGCAGGCAGCCTGGTCGGCTGGGGACGCGGCCGGGTCAGGCCGGCAATCATTCTGCCACTCGGCCCGGGCTACATTGGCCAAGCGCATTACCTCGGCCAGCAGGCGGACATGCTCAAAGCTGTTGTGAGCTAAACAGGAGAGGCTGACCGTGGCCAACAACTTAAGGGCAAAGGCGATCAAGACGCCCCCACTGGAGGAGGGCGGCGGCAGCAAAACTGTGTAACCGCGATAGTCAATCGCAATCGGTTTAGCCTGATACACCCGGTAACTGGTCAAGTCGAGTTCGGTCAGCAGGCCGCGCCGTATCTGTTGGTCGGCCAAGATCTGCCGGCCGATCGAGCCGGTGTAAAAAAGCGAGGCGCCCTGCCGGCCCAACTGCTCGAGGGTGTTGGCCAGCTCCGGGAAGCGGAGTTGATCGCCGGCGGCGACTACATGACCGTTTGGAGCAAATATCTTCTTAATTTCCGGTGTATCCATCAGAATAGGGGCCAGAATACCAGCCACGTAGCCTAACGGCTCGTTGAGTACAACTCCCGAACGGGACAGGCGGACTGCCGGGTCCACGATTTGGGTCAGCGGCAGGTTGCCCCACTCGGCGACCATAGTGCACAAGCCGGCCACCACTCCGGGTACGGCCACGCTGCCCCGGCCGATGTAAAAGGGTTGCTGGGCCGGTCCAAAATCGACCAAAATCTGGCGAAAATCAATGTCGACGGGGAGCGATTCTCTGTTGCGACACAAGCCCGGCATGGCGCTAAAAAAGTCGTACACGACCGCCTGGCCGGTAGCGGGATCATAAACCTGGGCCATCCCTCCGCCGCCAATATTGACCAGCACCGCCTCAGCCACAAAAGAGGCAAATGAGGCCGCGACGGCGGCATCAACAGCATTGCCGCCCTGCCGCAAGATTTCCGCGCCGGCGGCGGCAGTTTGAGGATGACCGGCGGCAATTACACCTGACACCCTGGTTTCTGAACCTCCCGATGATATTTGGCGGCCATTTTACCATATCTTGAACCGGGGAGCAATAGAAATTTGAGGGGGAAACAAATATTCAATTAGTCTACAGGCCGTAAAGCGCACAGATTTGCGTCGATGCCTAAAAAATTCCCACCAAGATTATTCCACTACCTTGCCGTCTTTATCGACGACCACCACCTGGCCCAACGGTTCTAACTGCGGTTTGATCACCTCAGCATCACCCACTACCACTATAATCGGCTGCTCAGAGTCGATGTATTTGGCGGCAGCGCGCTGCGCTTCGGCGGCGGTCACCTGTTCCAGCTTTTGCAGGTAGCTATCCAACTCCTCGACCGGCACGCCGGTCAGGGAGCGGGTGGCTAATTGGCTGGCAAAATCGGCCGGGTCTTCGATGCGCAGAGCAAAGTTGCCAATCAGCAGCCCTTTGGCGTCGTCCAGCTCTTGCTCAGACAACGGTTCGGTGCGGATGCGTTCAAGCTCGGCCAGAATTTCCCGGATGGCGTCAGCAGCATGATTCTGGTCCACGTCGCTGATTACTCGGAAGGTGCTGGTATCGTTGGGGCGACCGAAACGGCTGTGGATGCCATAGGTGTAACCCTTGTCCTCCCGCAAATTGTCAAAAAGCCGGGAGGAAGCGCCGCCGCCCAGGGCCGTATTGACCACTTCCAGGGCGTACCGGTCCGGGTTGCGGGCATCGATGCCTTGGTTGCCAATCTGAATGGTCGCCTGTTCGGAGTCAGGCCGGTCGACCAGATAGATCACGCTGGTATCACCCAACTCGGCGTCAGGATAATCAAGGAAATCAGGCACTTCACCCGGCTGCCAATCGCCCAGCGCTCGCTCAATCTGAGCCTGGACTTCGGCCGCAGTCAAATCACCGACCACCACCAGCAGGCCGTTGTTGGGCTTGAAGTAGGTATTGTAGAATTTTACCACCTCGTCACGGCTCAAATCAGCCACTGTCTCCCGGCTGGTGTAAAAACCATAGGGATGCTCCCCGTAGGCAATCCGGCCAAACTGGCGATTGGCCAGCGTATCCGGCTCCACTTCAGCCTGCTCCAAAAAGGTCAGCGTCTGCGCTTTGACGGTCTCAAATTCCTCTTCCGGGAAGACGGAGTGGCGCGCCATATCGGCCAGTAAGTCAAAAGCCAGGTCGGCGTCGGTGCTCAGGCCGGTTACGGCCAGGCTGACCCACTCCAGGGCCGCCTCGGCGCTAACCGAACCGCCGGCCGACTCAATGGTTTCTACTATCTCGGCCGCGCTCCGGCTCTCGGTGCCTCTGGTCAACAGGTCGGCCATCAGATCGGCCACTCCCTGCCGGTCGGCCGGCGCAGCCGGATTCGAACCGCCAACAAAGAGCTCTAGCCGCAGTTTGGGCGTTTCCGGCTGGGCCACAAAAATCACTTCCAGGCCATTGTCTAGGGTGAAGGTTTCAAAAGGCGGAAAATTACTTGCGGTGACCGGCAAGGAAACCGGCGCCTTGCTCCGGCTGACCACCCCCTCAGGCAGCTCGGCCAGCTTTGCCGCCGTCGCCTGCTGCATGGAACCGGCCGCGCCGACCAAGGCCGGGGGTGTTACCTCTACCGGCTCGACCAGCCGGCCCGGATAATCAGACAACTTTTCCTCGCCTTCCGGCAGGGTAACCAGTGTACTCAGCGGCCTGTCTCGCAAATAGCTCTGGGCCACCCGCTGGATATCGGCCAACGTGACCGCCTCGTACTTGGCCAGCTCAACGGCAATGGCGTTGGGGTCGTCAAAAGTGAGCACGGCATCCTGCAAGAACTCCGCCGTATTCAGCGCCGACTCGCGAAACGAGGTGATGGCATTGACCTGAATTTGCTTCTTGGCCCGGGTCAGCTCAGCCTCGGTCACGCCGTCGGCAATGACCTTGTCGAACTCGGCCAGCACCAAATCCTGGGCCGATTCCACCGAGTCGCCGGCATTGGGATAAGCTATGGCGTAAATTACACTGGCCCCCAGGTAATCGGCCAAACCGACGAAAGCCGCCGCCGCCAATCCCTGCCGGACGATGTTCTGCTCAAAGCGGCTGCTGTCGCCGCTGGCTAGAATGTCGATCAACAGATCGAGGGCGTAAAAATCGGGGCTGCCCCGGGGCGGTCCCACGATTGCTCCGGCAAAACGAGGCAGCTCCACCTGCGGGTCGATGAGCGTCTCCTCGTAGCCAAAATTTCGCCCGGTGTTCGGGTCACTCCGCAGCACCGGAAATTCCTCGGGTAAAGGGTATTGGGCCAAGATGGGCGTCACCGGCGGGCCGGCCGGAATGTCGCCAAAGTAAGCCTGCACCAGGGCTTTGGTCACCTCCGGGTCAATATCGCCGACAATAGCCAGGGTGGCGTTGTTGGGCCGGTAGTAGGTGTCGTGAAAGGCTGTCACCTCGGCCAGCGTGGCGGCCTCCAGATCTTCCACACTACCGATGACCGAGCGCTCGTAGGGCACGTAGCCTTGCAACGGCAGGGTAAAAAGCCGCCGGTTGGAGGCGCCGTAGGGATTGTTGGCCACGCGCTGGCCGAACTCCTCGATGACGACATCACGTTGCGTGTCAAACGCGGCCTCAGTTACGGCCAGGGAGGCCATCCGGTCGCTCTCCATCCACAGCACCCGGGGCAACTCGTTGGCCGGGGCGACTTCCCAATAAACGGTTTTGTCGTTGGCGGTGTAGGCGTTGTTGTCGGCCCCAATGGCTTCCAAAAGAGCGTGGTACTGGTCGTTATCGATATTGGCCGAACCCTCGAACATCATATGCTCAAATAGGTGGGCAAAACCGGAGCGACCGGCCGGGTCATTCGCGCCGCCGACGCGATACCAGATATTCACGGCCACCACCGGGGCGGAGTGATCCTCGGCCAGGATAACGCGCATCCCGTTCGGCAGAGTGTAGTCAACCACATCGAGGGCGTAATCTTCAAAATTGAGCGAGTCGGCCGCCGGCTCCTGAGCCAGGGCCGGGCCACCCAGACTCAGGCCGACCAGGGTCAGCAGCAAGAGTAGCAAGCTAGTTTTTCTGAACATAAATTTCTCCTCATAGACAGTTGTCAGCCTCGCCAGTTGAGGTACAGGTCAACAAGGGGCTTACCCAAGCATAATATTTAAGAAAGATTAAGTGATTATGAATTGGATGTGGTATAATGAGGTGAGTATATGGCTGAGATTACGGGAGTGTAGGTGGACAAACTAGCTGCAATTCTCGATATCGTCGCCTTGACCGCAGCCGACCTGAGTTGGGACGAAATTCTGGCTGAGCTACCCCGGCAAATTGGCCAGCTCGTAGAGGTAGATGGCTGCACGCTGGCCGTCTGGGATCAGGAAAACAATAAAGTTGTGGTGGTAGCTGACCACGTCGCGCCGGGGATTGAAACGCCGTTTGCCGGGGTCAACCACGTTGGCGCGGCTTATCCGTTGAGCCATTTTCCGGCCACAGTTCAGGTGTTAGAGCAGCAAAGTCCACTCATTGTTTATTTTGATGATCCGGCGGCAGATCAGGCCGAAAAAGAGTTACTGGAGACCTTTCGGTGGGGTGGCGCGCTGCTCCTGCCGGTCTTATTCCAGGGACGGACACTCGGCTTACTGCGGCTGGCTATTGCCGACAAGCAGCGCCAGTCGTTTACAAACGAGCAAGTCGTTCTGGGCCAGACTCTGGCCGGCCAGGTGGGCTTGGTTCTTGAAAATACCCGCTTGCAAAAAGAAGGCGCTGAAGGGCATTTGCATGCCGAGGCCTTGCAGGTGATAGGCCGGGCGCTGGCCTCGGAGCTGGATTACCAGCGGATTGTGCGGGACGTAGCTGACTTTGCCTACCGGTTGGTCGGCGCCCAATTTGTTTATGTGGCGGTGCCTGAAGGGGAGGCCTTGCAACCGGTGGCCACGGCTGGCCGCATCAAGTTCGACAGCGCGGCCATTCACTCGTCCGAAATTCCCCCCAGTTTGCTGAAGCACAGTTTTGTCGGCCGCGCCGTGAGCGAGGAGCGGCCCATTATTGTGGCCGATATCGCGGCTGATCCGGCAATGGCGCTGTGGCAGACCGAAGCCGAGACGCAGGGCTGGCAATCCGCCGTGGCCGCGCCGTTGCTCTCTCATAACCGGCTGGTCGGCGTCCTGGTAGCTTACGCCCACCAACCCAATTTCTTTAGCCCCGGCGACATCGCCACTCTGATGTCGCTGGCCAGCCAGGCCGCCGTGGCAATTCACAATGCCCAACTCTTTACCGAGCTGGAAGCGCAGCGAGAGGCGCTGCGCCAGGTGTCGTTGCGGTTGGTGAATGCTCAGGAAGCCGAACGCCGGCTCATCTCGCGCGAGCTGCATGATGAATTGGGCCAGGCTCTGACCGCCCTGAAGATCAACCTGGATCTGGCCCGGCGGGCTTTGACCAAAGATGCGCCGGCCAAACTCCGCCAGAGCATTCACGAAGCCGGCTTGCTGGCCATCCAGACCCTGGAAACAGCCCGCAATATGTCGCTGGCCCTGCATCCGGCCATGCTCGACGATTTGGGTTTGCTGGCGGCGTTGCGTTGGGAGATCGACCGGTACGAGCAACGAACCGGCCAGGTGGTCCAATTTGAAGCAGATTTGGCCGAGATTAAGCTCCAGTCCGAAGTAGAGATCACCATTTTTCGCATAATCATCGAGGCCCTGACCAATGCCGCCCGCCACGCCCGGGCCAGCGAAATTAGGATATCGCTGAAGTTGGTAAATCAGCAAATCATCCTCAGCGTTGAAGACAACGGCGTTGGTTTTGAGGCTGAAAATTGGCTCAACTCGCCGGGCGAGCGGAAAAGTTTGGGCTTGATTAGTATGCGCGAGCGAGCCGAGTTATTGGGCGGCAGCCTCGATATTATGTCCAGCCCTGGCCAGGGTACCAGGGTGCAGAGCAGATTACCCCTGGCTACCTGAATCGGTCAGAAAGGAGACAAGATAATGCCAAAAACCAGAGTCCTATTGGTTGATGACCACGTGGTGGTGCGCCAGGGACTGAAAGCCCTCTTTGCCGACGAAACGGATATCGAGGTGATCGGTGAGGCCAGTAATGGCCGGGAGGCATTAGAGTTTCTGGAAAATTGGGAACCGGATGTCGTTTTGATGGACATTTCAATGCCCGGCCTCAACGGCATCGAGGCGACCCGCCAGATTCAGCAGCGCCATCCGGGGGTGAAGGTGGTGGTCTTGTCGATGCACGCCAACGAGGAGTACGTTTTTCAGGTATTGCAAGCCGGCGCGTCCGGCTATGTCTTGAAACAGTCAGACTCCCTGGAAGTATTGAGCGCCATCCGGGCCGCAGTCACCGGGGGCTCGTTTTTGAGCCCACCGATCTCGCGCACGGTGATTGAAGATTACTTGCTCCGGGCCCAGGCTCGCGGGCGCGGCAGTGACGCTGAAATATTGACCTCACGGGAACGAGAGGTGTTACAACTGCTGGCCGAAGGCAAATCCAACCGGGACATTGCCGACGAGTTGAGCATCAGTATCAAAACGGTTGAAACGCACCGGACCAATATGATGACCAAGCTGGGCTTGAGCAGCAAAACCGAGCTGGTCAAATATGCGCTGCGCAAAGGTTGGGCAATGTTGGACGAGTGAGCCAGAACTGAAATAACCCTACCCCCTTTACCCCGCAGGGGCGGCCGGCGGTCGTCCCTATTTTCATTTTAAACGCCGGAATCCCTACCTCGGGCAAACCAGAAGCAAACAAGGTCAAATAAACCACAAAGGAACACGAAGAGACACTAAATTTCTTTAAAGTTTTTCTTTGTGTGTCTTCGTGTCCTTCGTGGCTAAAATTTTCTTTCTCAATATGTGCCAGCATTTGACTTGTAAGAAAAAAATAAGGGATTTCTCAGATTAGCCTCAGGATTCTCCTGATACAAAATTTTACCCACTTCCGCTAAACTAAGAATAACTAGCATAGGAGCAGGATATGTACCCTCGTCAACGAGTACTGGTAGCAGATGGCAGTAAATATTTTGACCGCTCGATTTGGCGGATGCTGATCCCGGAACCAGAGTTTGATATCGTTGGTATGGCCAGCAACACCGACGAAGCTATTGAAATGGCCGGCGCCCTGATCCCGGATATCATTCTGGCCGACCTTTCCCATTCCGAAATGCGGGGGTTACGCACGATTGAAATATTGCATCGCACCCATCCCACTATCCCGATTATCAGCCTGAGCCCGATCTCGTCCCAGGAATACAGCCAGGCGGCGCTCAAAGCGGGCGCCACCGTCTGTGTCACCAAATCAGAGATGGCGGAGACTTTAGCCCAAACCCTGCAAGCCCTGAACAACGGCCAGGCCAGGGTCATGACCAATTGAGTAAGTTAAGTAGAAATTTTAATTTATTGTGAGGTGAAATTATGAATTCTCATAGAACCATTTCAACCCTGACCAAAGTTTCAGAAGAGCAGATACAGCTCATCTGGCTGCAACGAGTGATCCACTATGCCATTTGCGCCGGAATGGGGTTGGTCAGCGGCGCCGTGGGGGTGGCTGTGACCATCGGGTTGGTCGTTATCGTCCAGTCATTTTTGTTCACCACGATGGTTTTTTCGCCCGGCACCATTCTTATTGCCATCACCGCCAGCCTGGTCGGCCTGGGCGTGGCCTGGTTGATGAGTTGGGTCGCCCGCCGAATCTTACCCGAATTGTTTGTGCAATTGGGTGAACGGGCGCTGCAAGTGATTTTTGTCTTCAGCGTGCTGACCAGTTTGCTGCAGACTATACTCTTTACCGGCGCCTTTTAACACTGCCTGCCAAAGTTTGCGGGGCGACCTCGGGTTTAACTGAAGCCGGTCGGCCCACTAAGGAGATGTAACCAATGTTAGAGCAACTCAAACAGAAATTGAACCCGAAAACGTGGCGACTGCTGAAACGCCAAAAAGGACAGAGCCTGGTCGAGATGGCCATTGCCGCGCCGATCTTGTTGATCATGATGCTCGGCGTTTTTGAAGTCGGCTGGGCGCTGCGAGGTTATATCGTTTTGTCGAATGTCAACCGGGAATCGGTCCGTTTTGCGGTGAAGAACGGCGTGCTGGATTATTCAGTCAAAAACCCAGCCACGGTTGGCTATAACACCGTTCTATCGCACACCACCGCCAGCCTGTCTGAGCAGCTTCCTCTTGAATTCTTGAATAACCCCAACGCCACCATCATTATGTCTCATATTGTAGCCGATACCGGCCTGCCTTGCTCCAATGGCACTATCGTCAATGGCGCTTATCAATTCGACTCGGCTCACTGCAACTGTACTGAGACAAACCCCGATCACCCGCAATGGTTTACCCGCGATGATCTGGTGCTGCACCCGGGTCTGCCTGGTTATGAGTATTACACCCAGACTTACGGGTTGCCCCGCACCACCCGACTGGGCAATGGTGATTATGCCACCATAGCCAAGCAGGTGGCCCTGGCCAACAACCAGTTCAATTGTAATGTCCTCAAAACGGGCAGCGGCGGCGAAACGTCGATCAACAATATGTTTATTGCCGAAGCCTTTTACGACCAACCCCAAATTTTCGGCGTACCCTTTATCTCCAACCGCTTAACCGACCCCATTCCTTTTTATGCCCATACGGCCATGCGCATCGTCACTTCCCGCGAGGCCGATACCACCGATACCATCGGCCCGGCCTGTGAGGTTTACCCGATCACCTTCCACGATGGCATCTTTCCGAACCCGGCTGCGCCTGTCCCTGGCCAACCCATTGATGCCTATCAAGGCTCCGGTACGGGCCAGTTTGGCTGGCTTACCTGGAATCCTGCCTCCAGCTACAACAACGCCGGCTACGCTTACGAAGAGCTGATCAATCCCCGCCTATCAATCCACGATTTCACCGACGCCAATGAGTCCGACGATCATTCGCTGAGTATTGGCGACGATGTTTCCAGCGGCCCGGGCGTGATGAACTCCGATGATGTCGATGACGCCCTGGAAGCGCTCGTGGGTCGAACGATCCGGGTGCCGATTTACCACCTCGGTGGTGGGACCGGCGAAAACACGTACTATACCGTCAGCCATTTCGCTTTGATTACGATCAATTCAGTTTGTTTACCCCGCAATAGTTGTCCTGGCGTCTCTGGCAACGACAAACGGATTAATGCCACCTTTGTCGGCTATGATGACGAAGCCTGCACGGAAAACAGCGGCGGCGGTGGCGGCGGCGGCGGCGGCAATAACGCGCCGGTCGCCAACCCCGACGCCGTAACGGTCGCTCGGAATAGTTCCATTGACATCAACGTCCTCAGCAACGACAATGACCCGGATGGTGATACGCTCACCATAACCTCAGTGGCCGAAGTCAGCAATCCCTTCCGGGGGACCGTCACCATCATCAATGGGGGCACTGCCATTCGTTACGCTTCATCTAGCCACACCGGCACTTTCGAATTTGACTATACCATCAGCGACGGCCACGGCGGCACTGCTACGGCCCGGGTATCGGTCAATGTGACCGCAGCCGGCAATCACGCCCCGGTCGCCCAAAATGACCCCGGCTACAGCACCGGCCGGACCACGCCCCTGACCGTGCCAGCCGGCAGCGGCGTCCTGGCCAACGATACTGATTCCGATGGGGATACCCTCACGGCCGTGCTGGTCTCTGGTCCGGCCAGCGGGTCGGTAACACTCAATGCCGATGGCTCCTTTACCTACACCCCGGCCGGGGTGGCCGGTACCTACACCTTCACCTACAAAGCCAACGACGGGGCAGCCGACTCGAACGTGGCAACGGTCACCATCGCGGTCAGCGGCAACACCGTGCCCAATGTAGTCAACGACAACTACACTACCAACGAGGACACCCCGCTCACGATCAATGCTCCCGGTGTCTTGACCAACGATACCGACGCCGACGGCGACAGCCTGACCGCCATCAAGGTGACCGATCCTACCAATGGCAGCTTGGCCTTCAACGCCAACGGCTCCTTTACCTACACTCCTAACGCCAACTGGCACGGCACTGATAGTTTTACCTATAAAGTCAACGACGGTACGGCCGACTCGGCAACTAATGCTACGGTCACCATTATCGTCAACCCGGCCAACGACCCGCCGACAGCGGTCAACGATAGCTACAGCACCGCCTACAACACTGCCCTGACAGTCGATGCCGCCAGTGGGGTGCTGGCGAACGACACCGACATCGATACGATTGTGTTGAACGCAATCAAGCTGACCGACCCGGCCCACGGCACGCTCACTTGGAACAACGACGGCAGTTTCACCTACGCCCCCACTAGCGGTTACAGCGGCCCTGACAGTTTCACCTATAAAGCCAACGACAGTGCGCTTGACTCGAATATCGCGACGGTGAACATCACTGTAGAGGCGCCAATTCTACAAACGATTGCCGAACACAACTTCCCCGACAGTAGCTGGAGCAGCGGTACCGGTTGGGTCGCCGGCTGGAGTACAAGCGGTGATTATAGCCTGAGCACAAGTGTCTACAACAGCTCACCCCGGGCGATGCGGCTTCGCACTACCGGCACGGCCACCCGCGCTGTGGATATGACCGGCGTCACCGGGGCGCAATTGGTGTACCAGCGGCGGGCCAACTCGTTGGACAGCGGCGAAAGCGCGGTGGTGCAAATATCCGACGATGGTGGAACATCGTGGCAGACGGTGCAGACGATCAACGACGGTCAGGATGACAACGTCTGGCATCAAAACACGGTTAGCCTAGCCGGTTACAGTATGGTCAATAATTTCCAGGTAAGATTCAAAATCAACGGCAATGCTACCAATGACTACTTCTACATCGATGACATTACCATCACCGGCTACCGCTAAATCCTAACTTCAACCCAAACTCGACTTCCACCCCGACCTCGATTAGCAAACAGGGCTGCATCTCAAAAGGTGCAGCCCTGTTAATTTTCTCTCACTTTGTAGCAGCTTGTCGGAGAGAAGTTGCAATGGGTTCAAAATAGCCGGAATCGAGGCTTTAGCCAGTGAAAAATGTGGCACTTTCCGGCTAAAGCCTCGACTCCGGAAATCTTTCCGACAGGCTGCTGACTTTCGTTTTTTTGTGTCTCTCGTCTTACAAATTCCCTCGCTCGATATTGATCAAATCGATCAGGATCGAAAAGCCAGTTTCCACCCGGCCGGCCCCGGCCCCGACTAGCGTAATCGGCCCGGCCAGGTCGCACTCGTAGGTGATGGCGTTGGTTGCGCCCATAATTCCGGCCAGGGGATCGCTCAGCGGCACCAGCTCCGGCCCCACGCTAGCGACCACTTTATTCCCTTCTTTTTTGGCCCGGCCAATCAGCTTCCAGCGTTTGCCTTCAGTTTTGGCCCGCTCGATATCGGCCAGGGTCAGGTGGCTGATGCCCCGGCAGGCGACCTGCTCTTTGGTCAACGGCGCGTTCATCACCACGTTGGCCAGAATAACCACCTTGCCCAACGCGTCGTAACCCTCTACGTCAGCCGTGGGATCGGCCTCGGCATAGCCCAGCTCCTGGGCCTGTTTGAGGGCGGCTTGATAGCTCAGACCTTCTTCCATCTTGGTCAGAATATAGTTAGTTGTACCGTTGAAGATACCTCGGACCTCACGGATGTCATTGCCGGCCAGAGCTGTGAGCGGCATCCGCAGCGCCGGTGTGCCGCTCATCACCGTTCCTTCAAAGCCCCAGCGGACGCCGGCCGCCTGAGCCAGGGCCGATAATTCCTGAAAAGCCAGGGCCACCGGTCCCTTGTTGCTCATGACCACATTTTTGCCGCTTTCAAAAGCAGCCCGGCAATGATCGATAGCCGGCTGGCCGGTTTTGATATCGGTGTAGCTCACCTCGACAATGGTATCGGCATTCGTCTCACGGATAGTTTTGAGGCTGTCCCAGCCCCGCTCCAACCCCGGCGAGTTGGGATAGTCATCCAGCCGGCCAGTCGTCTGGACCACTTCCAGCAGCCTGGCAATATCCAGGCCGGCCGGATGATAGAGCGCCCCTTTGAGCAAATCAGACACGGCCACAATGTGGGCCTCAAAGCCAAGTGACTCGCGCAGAAACTGTTCCTTGTTCCGTAGAATTTCGGCCAGTCCCTGCCCAACCGTGCCAAAACCAATCAGGGCTAATTTATGTACCACTGTCACTTCCCTCCTCGTATAAAATAATTGGTCAGTTGGTAACGACCGAAGGGAGGTTGGTTGGTGGTTTATCCAACTATCCAACCGCAAGCGAAACCAACTAATCATTTTCATTGGATGTTCAATAGTAATCTACTGCTGATAAAACCGCAAACAAACTCGTCCAAAAGGGGTGTGTCCGACATTTTAGGCGGACCAGGGGGTGTGGGGGTGCCCCCCCCATTCCCCCCTGTGCTTTCCAAAAATTTGGACGCACCCTCCAAAAGCAGCTACTTTGGATTTTTCTGGGACCATGTTACAATAGCTGTTAGTGCCGCCACCTGATTAATGCTAATGACTGACGAAATAGCGCCAAGCCCTATGCCCATCTCACAATTTGCAATTCAACCCTCAACACTCAGCACTCAAAATTCTTCTCCCTATCCCCGGGCAACCTGGCGCTTGCTGATCACTCCACCTCTGGACGGGGCCACCAATATGGCTATCGACGAAGCCATCCTTTACGCCCTGGCCGAAGGTCGCGGCCAGCCAACCTTGCGCCTGTTTCAATGGGCGCCGCCCTGTTTGAGCCTAGGCTATAACCAGCATTGGCAGGAAATCGACGAGGAGGCCTGCCGCCGGCTGGGCTATACCTGGACGCGGCGGCCCACCGGCGGCAAGGCCATTCTCCATACCGATGAAGCCACCTATAGCCTGATTATCCCCCAGGACGATCCGCGCATTCACGGCGGTATTGTCGAGTCCTACCGGGTTTTGAGTTTGGGGCTGCTACGTAGCCTGGAAATTCTGGGCCTGCCGGCTGTCCAGGCTGCCGACCAGGCCGAGCCAACCGCAAACTCGACGGACCGCGGCCCGGTCTGTTTCGATACGCCTTCCCGCTATGAGATCACCTGGCAAGGCAAAAAACTAATTGGCAGCGCCCAACTGCGGCGTAAGCAAATCGTGCTCCAACACGGTTCGCTGCCCTTGCACGGCGACTTGAATCGAATTTTAGAAGTATTGATCTTTCCCAATGAGGAGCGAGTCAGACAGCGAGAGCTATTGCCCCAACGGGCCACCACGCTGGCGCAGGCCCTGGGCCAAACGTTGTCCTTTGAAACCGTGGCGGCGGCCCTGGCCCAGGGTTTTGCCCAACAACTCAACCTGGACCTGCGGCAACAGCCACTGAATGATTATGAACAAGAACTGTCCAGGCGACTACGCTCGAACCAATACGCCAACGAAAATTGGCTCAAACGAGTCTAATTCATTTACGATTGACGATTTTGGATTTACGATTTGGTCAGTCAATCGTAAATCGTAAATCGCAAATCCAAAATTTACTGATGGTTATCGGCCTTTGCACTCTGGAATTAAATATCTCCTCCGCCGCCTCGCTCAAAGATAAACGCCAGGTGATCAAAAGCGTCATTGCCCGCTTGCGTAACGAGTTCAACGTGGCCGTGGCCGAAGTTGACCGGCTCGACTCGCTGCAATCGGCTGTTATCGCCGCTGTGACTGTTTCCGGCGACCGGGATTACGTCCATGCGCTGATGACCCGGGTGGCCCTATGGGTTGATCACAACCGGCTGGATTGTTATCTGG
>CAYZHI010000036.1:0-15099 GCA_964477335.1 uncultured Caldilineaceae bacterium
GCCGACGACCAATCGGCTTGCAGCACCCCCTGGATGCCCAGGGTAATAGGTTTTTCCCCCACGATCGTTGTTGACACCAGCCACAGCTCGTTCAGCGGCAAATCTATTTCATCGGTTAAGGCGGTGGTAAAGAGCAGTTGGCGACCATCAGGCGACAGGCTGAGTACTCGCCCATCAAGATTGCCTTCAGTCGTAACCGCCCGGCGGCTGCTACTGCTGGCGCGCATAAGCCAAGCGTTGCCATTGGACAGATAAACAATTGTACCCTCAATTGGAACCGCTGGCAACTCCCCCTGTGGTCCTACCACCAGAATCTCCGGCACCGGCTGAATGACCGTTCGCCGTGATATTTCAGTCCGGCTCACCTCAACGCCGTTTTCATAGACCACCCGGATCGAAATTTCATCTTCACCATTGACGCCCAGTTGGGCCAGTTTACTCTCGCCGGCCGCCAGCGCTTCATTGGTGACGATTTGCTGTTCAAACGGAATCACCTCTCGTCTGGAGTTGATTTCCTCGGCTACTCGCGTTACTTCGATGACCAGCCCTGGCTCCAGTTGGGCATACAGGTCGGGTTTGACCCGGTCTAAAGGACCCAGGACAATTTTGGCTTCGGCCAGGGCTTCACGGACTGTGTCGGCCTGGGTAGTAAGGCCCTGTCGCCCACCATCAACTTCGATGAAAATTTGATTGGGTTGGCTCTGGCACGCCGCCAACATCGCTATGAGCAAAAAACCGATGAGCGCTGTCCACCGGCCCATCGGTCTAAATTTGGTGGCGAGTCTATCGAGTTGGTAGTCAGCCATAGGACACTCTATTGCCGTTCGTGAGTTAGTCTGGTAGAAGGAGTATAGTCAAAATTGTTGTTGACATCAAAATTTGCCTCTCAATCACTTGAGCAGACCACCATGGCCCAATTCAATCAGGTCGCGGCGAGTCAATCGCTCGCCGGCCGCCAGACGAGGCAAAACCATATCGACCACATTGTAATTTTTGCTCCGGGCGCAGCCGGGCGCGCCCATCACCGGCACATCTTTAATATAGGCCAGCAACAACAAATTACCCGGCTCAACCGGCACGCCGTGATGAACTATTTCACCGCCGACCGCTTTGATGGCTCGTGGTGTGAGGTCATCCGTATCCATAATCGAGGTTTCCCCGGCGATGAGGATCAGCTCAGCTCCCCAATCCAGCGCCTCTTGCACCGCCGCGCTAACCCTGGCTTCTTCTTCCGGCACGTACGGCCCTTCGATCATCTCGGCCTCGTAGCTGATTAGGCGGTCGCGCAGCGCCGGCACAAAGCTGCTGAGGACATTCTGCCGGGCTGCCTGGCTGCCGGTGGTGATCAACACCGCTCGCCGCACCACAAACGGCTTTACTTGCACCAGCGGCTGCCCGGTCCGGGCGACCGCTTCGGCCGCGGCCAGCTCAGCCTGGGGCACGCTGTAGGGTATGATCTTGATAGTGCCGACGATTCTTTTGGGCTGGACCACGCTATTCGTTGGAATAGTGGCCAGCGTAATGCCGGGACGATCATTGAAATCCAACAAGGCCGGTTGATTGACCTTGAACAGGCCGGCGGCGGTGGTTATTAGATTGACCCGCCCGGTTGTGGCTGTGGAGGTGGTCAGATGCTCCCCGGCGATGATTTCGCCCAAACGCCGGGCCGCTTCATTCTCAGGGATATCTTCATTGGTCAGGATGGCGACATACACTTCGGTCTGGCCCAATGCTTGCAGGGCCGCTAAATCCGTTCCGGTGAGCAGGTGACCTTTTTTGAGCACTTTTCGTCCATCTGGGCCAACCTGATTATGCACCAAAATATGGCCAATCGCCTGGTCAAGGGGAACTTTTTCAACTCGCATAACTTTGCCTCAGCGTTGCAGATAATTTGATTTTACCTGATTCGCAGGACTGAGACAAACACCCCTTCTCTAGCTCCGGTGCCGAGTAGTGGGGTAATGCCGCCATCATTGTTTTGTTTGGGACCGCCAGGCAGCTTGATCCCAAAGTGAACCGGATGCTCGTAGGCGTATCGATGGTGGCGCTGCTTGTTTTTGGCTTGTATCAATTCTGGACCGGCTTCAGTAATTTGATCGGTTAATTCCGCTCCAAACCGGCGGGTGCGTCCAAAATTTTTGGAAAGCACAGGGGGGAATTGGGGGTCACTCCCCACACCCCCCGGTCCGCCTAAAATATCGGACACACCCCAAACCGGCTAATATCTTTGACAAATAGAACAAATGTGCGTACAATTGGGACATCCCAAGATAAACTCCCAATTTGGTTCAAGAGACGCTGGCAAATATGGAGGCAATCGAGATGGCCCAAAACGGATACATTACCCCAGCCCTATTCGATTTTTTTAGAGAATTGAAGGCCAATAATAATCGAGCATGGTTTCAGGCCAACAAGGAACGGTATGAGCGGCAGGTCCGTGAGCCGCTGCTGCAATTTGTGGCAGATTTTGGGGTACGTTTGGCCGCGATCACTCCTTATTACGTGGCCGATGCCCGCCGGAACGGTGGCTCACTGTTCCGCATCAACCGGGATGTCCGCTTCTCGGCGGACAAAAGTCCCTTTAAGACCGCGGCCGGGATTCAGTTTCGCCATGAAAGCGGCAAAGATGTCCACGCGCCCGGCTTCTACCTCCATTTAGAACCGGGCGGCGTGTTTGCCGGTATCGGCTTGTGGCAACCCGATAGTCGCAGTCTGGGACTAATCCGGGATGCCATTGTCAATGATTCTGCACGCTGGCAGCAAATTGTCTTGGCCGAGAGTTTTAGAGCGACATTTATGTTGGGTGGGGAGTCGCTCAAACGGCCGCCCAAAGGGTACGACCCCGCCCATCCCCTGATCGAAGACCTCAAGCGCAAGGATTTCATTGCCAGCACTCCCTTCACCGAGACCGACGCCTGCGCCGTGGATTTCATCGACCGTTTTGCGGATGTCTGCCGGCTTGGCGGGCCCTTTGTGGGCTTCTTAACCACGGCCATCGGATTACCCTATTAGCCTCAGTAGATCCAATTTTTGGTAGCAGAGGCATCCCTATGCCTCTGCGGGCGGGCATAGGGATGCCCACCTACGGCAAGTTTGGATGTACTGAGCCTGTGCTGACGCGGTCTTTTAATCAATACTTTCAGCCAGTGTAACCGGCTCAAGCGGCGCAGCTTGCCCTAGCAACGCCAGCGCCGCTGATAGCACCCGGTGCTGTTGCGTTTCGTCGCCAGGGCGGCCAGCTTGGTGCGAATTCTGGCCTCGTAGAGTCCTGGAGTGGGTTTTGACACTTCCACCACATCCAATTTACCCGGCGTTGTAACGGCAATGGCAAACATCCTGACCTCCTCCAGTCTGTAGACTTCTTGATGCCTAAAATGGCTCTATAACAAGCTGCAATGACATCGGCAAGCTACGTATGCAAATTCTTTACTAATTGTTCATTTTCTTGCACAAAACACTTGACAACCGTTAAATTTTGTGTTAGAGTGGTGCAAGATTTTTATAGAATATTCATATTCTTGAACGGTTGCCCAACGATGGACGAAGACCGCCTGGATTATCTGGCGCAGATTGCCAGTTGGTACTACGAAGATAACCTCAGTCAAGAAGCCATTGCCAAACGCATTGGCCGATCCCCCTCGATGATCTCCCGCCTGCTTCAAGAAGCCCGTGATAACAATTTGATCGAAATTCGCGTCCGTTTTCCGCTCAAACGTAACGCCGAGTTGGAGGAACGGCTGCGTGAAACTTTTGGTCTGGCCCAGGCCTGGGTTCTGGCCAATCCGCCCAGTGACAAAGAGGCGTTGTTCCATCGCCTGGGCAAATTAGGGGCGCGCTGTTTGCAACAGCACCTGCAAGACAATGTCAAAATCGGTATTGGCTGGGGCACCGCCGTGTATCATGTGGTCCGGGCGATGCCTACATCTACGGTACAGGGGGCTACCGTCATTCAGGTGATCGGCTCGATCGGTTCCGGCGATCCGACCGTCGACGGCACGCAAATGGCCCGCTGGCTAGCCGAAAAATTAGACGCCACGACTCGCATCTTGCATGCCCCTTTAATTGTGGAGAACAAGGCCATTGTTCAGTCGCTGCTCCAGGATCCGGCTATTGCCGAAACGTTACGCTGGAGTACTCAGGTCGATGTTACTTTATTGGGGGTAGGGACCACCGATCCCGTTTCCTCCGGAATGCGCCGGGCCGGCTATATGAGTGAAGAAGTATTGAAGGCGTTGCAACAGGCCGGCGCAGTAGGTGACATTTTAGGTTTTCACCTGGATATCAACGGCAACGTTTTGGATGTTTCACTCAACCAACGGGTGATTGGGGCTTCGATAGAGTCGTTGCGTCGCGTCCCCACGTCGATTGTGGTGGCCAGCGGCGATAACAAGGTCCTGGCCGTTCTGGCTACTTTGCGCGGTGGCTATGCCGATATCCTGATTACCGATGCCGCCACCGCTTCAGCCGTACTGACCCATCATTTTCAACCAGCCGTAACAACCCAACTTGAAACCTTAGCGACCCAATAAGGGTGAGCGACGTCGATTCAATTACTATCTCCAATAAAGGAGGCTAACTGTGTACCACTCTTTCCCCCGCCTCTGCTGTTCCTTTGCCGAACGGCCCAGCAAAGTGGGCGTGGCCTACCATAATGCAGCTTATCAAGCCCTGGGCCTTGATTACACCTATGTTGCCTTTGCTGTGCAGGATGTGCCGGCGGCGGTGCAATCCTTACGTGTCTTGGGCATTCGCGGCTGCGGAGTGACTATGCCGCACAAGCTGACGGTGCTGCCTCATCTGGACCGCTTGGACCCGCACGCCGCCGCAATCAAAGCGGTCAACACCATTGTCAACGATGATGGCATTTTGACCGGCTACAACGCCGACTGGATCGGCGCAACCCAGGCTCTTGAAGAAGTGACCTCGCTGGCGGGCAAGGAGGCGGTAGTCGTCGGCGCAGGTGGCGCTAGCCGGGCTATCATTTATGCCCTCATCAAAGCCGGGGCCAGTGTGCGCCTGTACAACCGCACCCTCGCAAACGCCCTTGCTCTGGCTAAAGAGTTTGAGTTGGTGTCGGTGCATCCCTTAGACGAATTGCCTCAGATTGGTCATTACGACATCATCGTCAATACCACCTCGGTGGGCCACCACACCACCGGCGAGTCGATCATCCCGGAGTCGTTGTTACGGCCCGACACGGTGGTCTTTGACATCGTGGCCGAACCGTTGGAAACAACCTTGCTGGCCCAGGCCAGGGCCAGGGGCGCCAGGTGCGCCACCGGCCATCGCATGCGCCTGTTTCAGGCCGCCGAACAGTTCCGGCTGTACACCGGCGTGGAACCGCCGCTCGACGTGATGGAAGCTGCTTTAATCAAAGCTTCAACATCGCATTAACTAAAGCAAAGGACAAACCTGGCTAAGATGAATGACCACACGGTTTCTCAGGAACCAATTCTATCGCTGCGAGAGATATCAAAGAGTTTTGCTTCGGTCAAGGTGCTGCGCGAGGTCGACCTGGATATTTATCCGGGCGAAATTCTGGCCCTCCTGGGGGAAAACGGCGCCGGTAAATCGACCCTCTTGAAGATCATTGCCGGCATCTATCACCGCGACCAGGGCAGCATTCTCTATCAGGGCCGGCCGGTGGAGATCAATACGCCCCGGGCGGCGCAGCAGCTTGGCATCAGCATGATTCACCAGGAGTTGAGTGTGTTGCAGAATCGAACCGTGGCCCAAAATATTTTTCTGGGGCAGGAACCGCACCAACGGGGAGTACGGCGCTGGCTGGGTGAGATCGACACGCGCGTGATTAACCAAAAAGCCAGGGCCGTGCTTCAACAGGTCGGTTCCATCGCCCGACCGGCCCAAATGCTGGCCCAATTGCCCACGGCTCAGCAGCAGTTGGTGGAGATTGCCCGCAGCCTGGTCAGTGAGACGCGCATCCTGCTCATGGATGAACCAACCTCATCCCTGTCTGAGGAGCAATCGCATAACCTGCTTGAATTGATTCGGACGCTCAGCGCCCAGGGCATCGGGATTGTCTTCACCACCCACCGGTTGCAGGAGGCCTTTCAGATCGCGGACCGGTTTGTGGTTTTGCGTGATGGGGAAAAGGCCGGGGCCGCTCCGGCTGCCGGTCTAACGCTCGATCAGGTGATTCAATGGATGGTGGGGCGGCCGGTAAGCCAGCGTTTCCCCAAACGGGACGTTGAGATTGGCGAAACGGTGTTAGAGGTTAGCGGCCTGTGTGGGGGCATCGTCCGGGATGTTGAGTTCAGCCTGCGTAAAGGGGAGATCCTGGGCTTTGGCGGGCTGGTGGGCGCCGGCCGCACCGAGACGGCGCGATTATTGTTTGGGGCGGATAAGCGCGAAGTGGGCCTCCTCAAGTTGAACGGCCAGCCGGTCAAGATTCAGTCGCCGGTGGATGCGGTTAGAGCCGGCATCGGTTTGGTGCCGGAGGATCGCAAGCTGCAAGCCCTGATCCTGCAAATGGCCGTGCGACAAAACATGGTTTTGTCGGCCTTGCCGGTGAAGCTATCCCATTTCAGCGTCATCGATAACAATGGGGTGGAAGAGAGTCTGCACCATTATATTGACCGGCTCAATATCCGTCTCAGGGCCCCATCCCAGCAGGTTCGATTTCTGAGCGGGGGCAATCAACAGAAGGTCGTTTTGGGCAAATGGCTGATGTTATCACCCCGTGTGCTGATCCTCGACGAACCAACGCGGGGCATCGATGTTGGGGCCAAACATGAGATCTATCAACTGATTGGCGAATTGGTGGCCGCCGGCATCGGGATCATCTTGATCACGTCGGAATTGCCGGAATTGCTCGGCCTGAGCGACCGGATTGTGGTGATGGCCGAAGGCAAGATCAGAAACATCCTTGACCGCGCCGAGGCTACCCCTGAATTAATCATGAAATATGCCAGTCTTGGCCACAGCCACGATATCCAACCTACACCAGCAGAAACAGAGGAGTCTACGGTATGAGTGAAACAAAGATAGTCGCCTCCGAGCAAGAGCTTGGGCGCGAGTCCAAACAGGCGGTCAGCAGCGAAGGAAACTGGTTTCAGCGATTCCTGCGCAATCCTGAAGCCGGAGCCTTGTTTGCTGTATTGGGATTGGGCATTCTGCTTACCCTGGCCAATGAGAATTTTCTAACGACGAGTAACCTGGCGCTGGTAGCCCGCGGCTTCTCCTTTGTGGCGATTGCCGGCATCGGTGAAGCCCTGGTGATTATGACGGCCGGCATCGACCTGTCGGTTGGTTCGGTGATGGGTCTGGCCGGTATTGTGGCGGCGCTCTTAAGCTCACAGGGCTACGGGACCGTGGTGTCGATCCTGGGGGCCGTGGTCGTTGGGGTTGTTTTCGGGCTATTCAATGGCGTCCTGGTGGCCCGGGCCAAGATGGCCCCCTTTATTGTGACGTTGGGCACGCTGGGGATTGGCCGGGGCTTTGTCTACGTCATCACCGGCGGCTGGCCGCTGCAAGGTTATTCCAAGAGCGCCCTGTTTTTGGGCCAGGGTTATATGCTGGGTATTCCCACGCCGGTCTGGATCATGATAATTTTGCTCATTGTCTGGCACTGGATTCTCCGGCGAACCACCTTTGGCTGGTATATTTACTCAATTGGCGGCAATGAGGAGGCGGCGCGGCTGTCGGGCGTGCCGGTCAATCGAGTCAAAACCCTGGTGTACGTGATGGCCGGCCTGATGGCGGCGATTGGGGGGTTCTTGCTCACCGCCCGCCTGGGGCTGGGTGAAGCGACGGCCGGCCTGGGTTATGAGCTGGATGTGATTGCCGCCTGCGTAATTGGCGGGGTCAGCCTGTCGGGGGGCGAGGGCAATGTGCTGGGGGTGGTGCTTGGCGCGGCCCTGATGGGGCTGCTTCGAAACGGCCTGGCGCTGCTGGGGGTCAGCGGCTATTGGCAGCAGATTGTCATCGGCGGGGTGATTGTCCTGGCCGTACTCATTGACCGGATTCGGATAGCCCGGTCGCAGCAGTGACCGGTTGAACCTGTTAACCGTAGCTAAAGAAAGGAGACAGATATTATGAAGTGTCTTGTCGTCGGCGGGGCCGGCTATATCGGCCGAGAGTTATGTCGCCAATTAGCCGCTCGCGGTGATGATCTGCATGTGCTGGCCCGATCGAGTCCGCCCAAAGATATGCCGGGTATCTGGTTTCAGGCTGACATCCGGCGCTTTGAGTCGATTCAAGTCGGGCTTGGCGATCACAAATTCGACGTTATTTTTCACACGGCTTCACACGCCAATGATTATGGCGACCCGGTCGATATGGTGGCGACAAACCTGCAAGGGTTGGCCAATATGTTGACCTACGCCCGTGATACCAAAGCCGGGCGGTTTGTGCTCACCAGCAGTGTTTCGGCCCACGGCTGGTATCCGGGCGCTCGCTTTCACCCGGCCGATTACCTGCCGGTTGATGAAGAGCACCCCACCCGGCCGGAAGACATGTATTCATCAACCAAACGGATGCAAGAAATCCTGGGCCTGACTTTTTACCACCAGTATGGCCTGCCGGTGACGGCTCTGCGGCTGACCGTGGTCGCCGGTCCGGCCGGGCATGGCGGGAGTAAAGCATGGCGCACCTTCGCCGAAAAGTTGCACGAGGGTAAGAGCGTCCAGATCTTCCACTTCTCGGCCGAGGAAATTTGCCACTATGTCGATGTCAGAGATGTGGCCCGAATGCACCTTGTGGCCGGTGAACATCCGAATGCTCCCGGCGAGATCTTCAACTGCTGCGGCCCGACGCCGACCCGAGGTTCTGAATTTGCGGCCATAGTCGAGCGGCTGGCGCCGGGCATCAAGGTGGAGTATGGCTTCCCCTGGAGCCTGGCTCAAGGCGGCGAAATCTATTTTACCATGGCCAAAGCTAAAGAACTGCTGGATTATGAACCGGAGTACAGCTTTGAAGAGACGTTGGGCCGCATCAAGCAGTGGGTGGACGAGGGAGGATTGGTTAAAGATTGAAATTCAACAAAATGTTGGGTGGAGCCGAATGTAGCTCGAAGTCCCAAGCTATCGCTTAAGACGCCTGAACCACGCATCAGACCAACATAAAGACAGGAACCTCGGACGGTTTGGCAGCCCTGGAGGTTCCTGTCGCAGGCCACAGAAGCCAACTTGACTGTGCGGATTGACAGCCAAGCCGTTTCTGCCTGTTTTTTGAGTGTAGCACAGAACAGGACGAATAGCCAAAAGTGGTGATTTTTCTCAGTAGGACAATTTGAGTCGACGACAAGCGGCAGCTTCGTGGACAGGCGAGCAGGCTCAGAGCAGAAGGGAGGTGAAGAGGGCAAAACTATCGTAGTCAATTGTGGAGCACCATTGATATGGCGAGGCAGAGCAATAACCATTCAATATTTGAAAAAAGAGGAGATACAAACATGTTTAACAAAAAATATGGCAAATGGTTGGCTATCAGTGCAATGGTCCTGCTCGTTTTAGCCCTGGCTATCACGGCTTGCACCGGTCTGCCGCAACCGGCAACTTCAGAGCAGCCGGCGGCGCCAGCCGAAGAAGCAGTCGAACCGGCCGAAGCCGAACAACCGGCCGAACCGGCTGAAGCCGAGGCGCCGGCCGCAGCCGAAGAGGGCAAAACCTACACCTACGTCGCCATCTCGAAGAGTCTGGACAATCCGGCCTTTGCGGTAGCGGAAGCAGGAGCCAAGGACCGGCTCAAGGAACTGGAAGCCGAAGGGGTCCAGATCGACCTGGAATGGACGGCGCCGTTGGGGGCGGACCCGGCCAAGGAAGTGGAGATGATCGAGAGCCTGGTTCAGCGGAAGGTGGACGGGCTATTGATCAATAGTCTGGGGCCGAGCGTCTGCCAGGCGGTTGATCAGGCCATGGATGCCGGCATTCCGGTGGTGATGTGGGACTCCGACTGTCCGGAGAGCAAGCGGTTGAGCTATGTCGGCACCGACAACTACCAGGGCGGGATCGAGAGCGCCAAGCTGTACGCCGAGGCGGTTGAGGGCAAGGGTCACCAGAAGATTTTCATTCTGACCGGCCAACCGGGGGCGTTCAACCTGCAAGAGCGGAGCCGCGGCTTCAAGGATGGATTGGACCAGTTGGGGGTGGATTACGAGATAGTGACCGAAGTGCCGGGCTTTGACGACCTGTCGAAGTCGGTGGAAGCGGTGGAGAGCACGCTGCGGGGGGATCCGAGCATCAACGGCTTTTTCAGCAACGGGCCGTGGCCGTTTCTGGTGGAAGCCAGCAACCTGCCGACGCTGATCGAGAAGGTGAAGGCGGGCGAGTTGACGGTGGTGTCATTCGACACGTTGGCCCCGGAGATGTGGTATGTGGAGAACGACATTGTGGTGGGTATGTTCGGCCAGAAGTATTATGGCTGGGGCTATCACGGTTTGTCGGTGCTGCACGACATCGTGGCCAATGGCGCTGAGTATCCGCCGATTGTGCAGACGGGCGGCGACATCGTGACCAAGGATGGCCGGAATGGTTCGTTCACGGCGGCTGAATTCCAGAAGTTCTGGGATGAGTTTTCTTTCAAGGAGACTCCCATTGGCGCCGAGGAAGCCTGGAAACGGTATGAGGCCGGCCAGGCTGTAACCTCTGAGGCTGCGCCTGAGGCCGAATATCCGCCAGGTCCTTTCACTTTTGTCGCCATCTCGAAGAGTCTGGACAATCCGGCCTTTGCGGTAGCGGAAGCAGGAGCCAAGGACCGGCTCAAGGAACTGGAAGCCGAAGGGGTCCAGATCGACCTGGAATGGACGGCGCCGTTGGGGGCGGACCCGGCCAAGGAAGTGGAGATGATCGAGAGCCTGGTTCAGCGGAAGGTGGACGGGCTATTGATCAATAGTCTGGGGCCGAGCGTCTGCCAGGCGGTTGATCAGGCCATGGATGCCGGCATTCCGGTGGTGATGTGGGACTCCGACTGTCCGGAGAGCAAGCGGTTGAGCTATGTCGGCACCGACAACTACCAGGGCGGGATCGAGAGCGCCAAGCTGTACGCCGAGGCGGTTGAGGGCAAGGGTCACCAGAAGATTTTCATTCTGACCGGCCAACCGGGGGCGTTCAACCTGCAAGAGCGGAGCCGCGGCTTCAAGGATGGATTGGACCAGTTGGGGGTGGATTACGAGATAGTGACCGAAGTGCCGGGCTTTGACGACCTGTCGAAGTCGGTGGAAGCGGTGGAGAGCACGCTGCGGGGGGATCCGAGCATCAACGGCTTTTTCAGCAACGGGCCGTGGCCGTTTCTGGTGGAAGCCAGCAACCTGCCGACGCTGATCGAGAAGGTGAAGGCGGGCGAGTTGACGGTGGTGTCATTCGACACGTTGGCCCCGGAGATGTGGTATGTGGAGAACGACATTGTGGTGGGTATGTTCGGCCAGAAGTATTATGGCTGGGGCTATCACGGTTTGTCGGTGCTGCACGACATCGTGGCCAATGGCGCTGAGTATCCGCCGATTGTGCAGACGGGCGGCGACATCGTGACCAAGGATGGCCGGAATGGTTCGTTCACGGCGGCTGAATTCCAGAAGTTCTGGGATGAGTTTTCTTTCAAGGAGACTCCCATCGGGGCTGAGGAAGCCTGGAAACGGTATGAGGCCGGCCAGGCCGTGACGCAGTAGGAGCTCAAGTTACCAGGTGACTGGCGCCTCATGAAAGCGACAGTCACCCGAATTGAAGACCCCAAAGGTTTTTTAAAACCTTTGGGGTCTGGATTAGCTCATTAGAAAGAAGGAGTGGCTTGGGTGAAAGCACTATTGACGGCAAATTACCAGCCTGAATACTTGGCTCAACTTTCGCAATATATGGACATTCACCCCACCGGCTTTGCTACCGGTGGCAGTCTTCTCACCGAAGACGAGCTGATCCAGCAATTGACCGGGACCGATATTTTCATCATAAGTTACGACGAATTGACCGAAGCAGTCATCCGGCAGTCGCCCGATCTCAAGCTGATTGCCAGTATCCGGGGTGGCCCGGAAGCCAACATTGATATCGACGCGGCTACAGCGGCCGGCATACCGGTACTGTATACGATTGGCCGCACCGAGCACGCCGCCTCCGAGTACGTGCTGGCTTTTATGCTGGCGATGGCCCGCCCCCTTTACCAGGCCGATCGTCAGATGCGTGACGGTACGCTGATGGACCTGGGCGCAACTGCCGAAACTGACCCCAAAGAGATCAAACTTAAAACTGCGGAACGTGATGTGGTCTGGCCGCTTGAACCTGATACGCCGGCCTACCAGGCTCACCAGAAACTGTTTGGGACCGAGTTGTATGCCAAAACATTGGGCATTGTTGGTTTCGGTAATATCGGGCAGGCGGTTGCCCGGTTGGCCCAGGGCTTTGGCATGCGTATTTTGGTATACGACCCCTACCTTGAAGCGCGAAAAGTGACCGCTTTGGGGGCTGAACCGGTGGACTTGCCCACGCTGATGGCTAACTCCGATTATATCACGCTGCACGCCCGGATTACGCCGGCCTCGATTGGGATTATTGGCCGCAACGAGTTGAGGCTGATGAAACCAACCGCCTGCCTGATCAATACGGCCCGCGCTGCCCTGGTCGATGAGGAGGCTTTGCTTGAAGCCCTGAGCGACGGCTGGTTTCGCATGGCCGGGTTAGATGTCCACCACCAAGAGCCGTTGCCTTTGGATCATCCCCTCTTCGCCATCGATCCCAACCGGGTCATCCTGAGTCCGCACCTGGCCGGCAGCACCCGTGAAGTTGAAAACCACCATTCCAGATTACTAACCGAGACGATCATAGGCTACTTAAAAGGTGAGCGCCCCAGGGCCGTGGCTAATCCGGCCGTTTTTGAATCGACCAATTTTCGTAGCCGAGGCGGCTTACTGTTTGGGGTGGTGAATTGAAAGGAGATGATCTATGGGACGTTACTTGATGGCTTTGGACGCCGGCATCGGCGGCGGCCGCTGTGTTGTCTTTGATACGCAGGGACAGTACATCTGCTCAAACTATCGTGAGTGGAGTTATAACCGGCCGGAGAAGATTCCCGGCGCGGTTGAATTCGAAGCCGCCGACTTCTGGCAGATGATGTGTGACGTCACCCGCCGGACGTTGGCCGAACTGCCCGGCGGCGCGGCCGAGATTGCCGCAATCAGCGCTACTTGCATGCGAGAAGGCTTTGTGTTGTTAGACCAGGCCGGCCAGGAAATCTATGCCGCCCCCTCTTTTGACGAGCGGGGCCGGCCCTACAACGCCGCTTTGGGCCAGGAAATGGGCGAGCAAATCTACGAGACCACCGGTCACTGGCCGGCCAGCCTGCACGCCCCCGGCCGGATTATGTGTCTTCAGGAACGCGAACCGGAGCGATGGGCCAGGGCCAAATCCCTCTTGATGATTGGCGATTGGCTCTTGTACCGCCTGAGCGGCGAGAAGGCCGGCGAACCCTCTAACCTCTGCTCCACCGTCCTGCTCGACGCCCATCGGCGTGACTGGGCCGACGACATCTTGCAGCGTATCAACTTGCCCCGCCCGATGCTGCCCCCCATTCGTAACGCCGGGGAACTCCTGGGCCAGGTTTCGGCCAAAGCAGCTGCAGAAACCGGGCTGCGGGCGGGCACGCCCGTGGTCATCGGCGGCGGCGACTCGCAGATTGGCCTGATTGGGACCGGCGCCACCCGGCCCGGCCGGGTAACGGCTGTGGCCGGCACAACCACCCCAATCCTGCTGGTGATTGACCAGGCCGCGATTGACCCGCAAATGCGCCCCTGGACCCGCTGCCACGCCGCGCCCGGGCTGTGGTGTCTGGAGGCCAACGCCGGTATGACCGGCATCGTCTATCGCTGGGTGCGGGATGGCCTATGCGAGCTGGAAAAAGCGACCGGCGAGAAGGTCGGCCTCGACCCGTATGTGCTGATGAACGAACGGGCCGCCCGGGTGCCTGTTGGCGCCAATGGAGTGGTGGTGATGGCTTCCAGCCGGATGAATGCCAAACGCATCGATCGGTTATTCGCGCCGGGCGGCATTATGGGCCTGGACCCGATGCAGCCGGCCAGGACCCGGCTGGATGAAATCATCCGGGCCACGATGGAGAACATCTGCTACGCCGTGCGGGCCAACATCGAGTTATTTGAGCAGGTCTCTGGCGAGCGGGTTACAGAAATGCGTCTCTGCGGCGGCCAGGCCCGCAGCCAGTTCTGGGTGCAGATGCAGGCTGATATTCTGGGCATCCCGGTCCTGGTTTCCAAAAATGAAGAGGCGACGGCTCTGGGCGCGGCCGTCTGCGCCGGCGTTGGGGTGGGGATATTCTCGGATTTGGACGCGGGCGGTGAAGTTGTCTCCGCCTTTACCCCCATCGAACCTCAGTTCAAAAAACAGGCTGAATACGAACCCCATTACCAACGTTGGTTGCGGCTGTTTGAAATGCGGAGTCAACTGCCGGATGAGTTGACGTGGTCGCCGGTATAACTCTAGCAACTCGGTTTCGAACCAAACAACCCGGTGAAGAGCAAACGTTTGGGCCTCAATTGGCATCCACCTAAACGGTTAACCGAACCAGGCGACGACGGGGTGATCTCCTTTGGCTTGATCGAAGGCAACATCATCTACAAAAATGGTCCGGCGTCAATCTGGACGGCTGAAGAACCCCACCGCATCTCGGTGGGGTTTTGGTTTGGTAAGAGTTTCGCCACCAGCAAACTCAATCTACCGTAACGGTTTTCGTAACGATAAGGGAACGGTCTGCGGTTAAACTGGTAACAAATAGGTTTATAGCCCAAGTATTCTGTGAGGGGGAGTATCTCATGCAGCAATCCAAATATTTTGCCCGATCTCTTATCAAGAAGATCGAACAGAGGATTTTAGCATCGACGGAAAGTAACACCGACAAGCCCATTCGAGAGAGTTACAAACCGACTTTCAGGCCAAGAACAACCACTCAAGAAATCCAAAAAGCCATTGATCTGGCCGGTTGACGATCTTTTTTTCAATTGATAAGGAGACTATCCGTGAAAAAATCTTTGTTTTTTGCTCTCACTATGCTCTGGCTTACCATGCTGGCTTGTGGTTTTAATTTCAGCACGGCCAATATCTCGCAGGCCGAATTGGCCAAAGACCCGGACGGGGTTGAGTCGACGAC
>CAYZHI010000037.1:0-15081 GCA_964477335.1 uncultured Caldilineaceae bacterium
GAGATCGATGATGCTGAATTTTGGCGGGAGTTTCGCCGGGTAGTCAAATCGGTCAATCCGGAGGCTTACCTGTGCGGCGAGATTTGGACAGAGGCGCAGCGTTGGTTGCAGGGCGACCAGTTCGACGCGGTCATGAATTACATCTTTATGTGGTCCACTCTGAGCTTTTGTGGGGCCAGGAGTTTGCGCCGCGGTTACAAAAAGCAGCATCTCAAGCTGAAACCGCTCGACGGGCGGACTTTTGGCCGGGTGATCGAGCGGATGCACGGCTGGTACGATTGGCAGATCAATTTTGTCCAGCTCAACCTGCTCGATAGCCACGACACCGCCCGGGCCTTGTGGATTATGTCGGACGACCGCCGCGCCCTGCGATTGTGTGTGCTGTTGCAGATGACCATGCCGGGCGCGCCCTGCATTTATTACGGCGATGAGATCGGCCTGGCGAGCGGCGACGACCCCGATTGTCGCCAGGCTTTTCCCTGGCAGGCTGAGGCGCAGTGGGATCACGAGTTGCTGGCCTTTTACCGGCAGGCGACGGCGCTGCGCCATCGCTACCCGGCGCTGCGGACCGGCTCGTTCGAGCAACTCCAGGCGGCTGGCCAGATTTATGCTTTTCATCGCCACCTGGGGGAGCAGCAGGCCGTGGTTATCTTCAACAGCGGCGCCCGTTCCCGGCGAGTCGAACTGGCGTTACCGGCAGGGTTAGCGACTGCGTTTACCCAGGTCTGGCCGGAGGGCGAGCGTCAGTTTGAGCCGATTGGCTCAGACCAGCTCAGGGTAATGGTACCGGCCCAAGAGGCGGTGATTCTGGTAAATCCTGTCCAAACGATTCAGACAATACGTAAAACGTGAAACGTAAAACGTCAATTCACGCATCACGTTTTACGTTTTACGATGTCAATCCACTGAAATCTAATTGAACCACGACTTCTTTGATGAAATGTTAGGGGGCGCAATGAAATATTTTGCCGAAATTGAAGCAATTCGCCAGGCGCGCTGGGCTGAGCCGTTAGCAAGTTGGGGTCTGGTGCCGACAATGGGCTTTCTGCACGAAGGCCATCTCAGCTTGGTGCGGCAGGCCCGCCAGGACAATGAGCGAGTCGGCGTCAGCATTTTTGTCAATCCTATCCAGTTCAACAACCCGGCCGACCTGGCCGTTTATCCTCGCGATCTTGAGCGGGATTTGGCTTTGCTGGCTGCTGAAGGGGTTGATCTGGTCTGGACGCCCGGCCCGGAGATCGTCTATCCGCCCGGTTTCCAAACTTACGTTACAGTTGAAGAGGTTACCCAATACCTGGAAGGCCCGGCGCGGCCCGGCCACTTTCGGGGGGTGACCACGGTCGTGGCCAAGCTGTTCAACGTTTTTCAGCCGCAGCGGGCCTATTTTGGCCAGAAAGACGCTCAACAGGTGGTGGTCATCAAACGGATGGTCCAGGATTTGAATTTTAATCTGGATATCGTCGTCTGCCCGATTGTACGGGAAACGGATGGGCTGGCCTTGAGTTCGCGCAATGTCAATCTATCGCCGGCGGCGCGCCAGCAGGCCACCTGTCTCTACCGGGCCTTATCAGCTGCCCGGCAGGCCTTTGCCGGGGGCGAGCGAAACGCGGCCATTCTGCGCAATATGATGCTGGAAATTATCAACGCCGCCGACCTGGCCCGGGTTGATTACGTCAGCGTGGCCCATCCCGACACATTGCAAGAGTTGAAACTGATCGAGGGGCAGGCGCTGTTGTCGCTGGCCGTCTTTGTCGGCGGCGTGCGCTTGATCGATAATATGGTGATTGGATGATAACAGGTGCAGTTATGTTGCTAACCATTGACATCGGCAATACCAATATCACTTTTGGGTTGTATGACGAAACTAAAACGTTGAAATACCATTGGCGCATCAAAACCGACCACGACCGCCTGGCCGATGAGTACGGTATTTTGATGCTGGGCTTGATGCGCCACGCCGGGTTACAGTTTGAGCAGATCAAGGGCGTGGCCCTGGCCAGTGTGGTGCCGCCCCTAACCCCGGTCTTTGTGAAGATGGCCGAACGATATCTCAAGGTAACCCCGTTGATCGTCGGCGCAGGTATCAAAACCGGGGTCAAGATCCGTTACGATAGCCCGCGCGACGTGGGCGCCGACCGGATTGTGGATGCGGTTGCGGCTTTCAAGTTGTATGGCGGCCCGGCCTGTGTAGTCGATTTTGGCACGGCCACCACCTTTGACGCCATTTCGGCCAAAGGTGACTATCTGGGGGGAGCCATTGCTCCCGGCATCGGGATTGCCGCCGAAGCCTTGTTCAGCCGCACCTCCAAACTGCCCCGTATCGACCTGGTGCGGCCGCCCCAGGCCATCGGCGCTAACACACCGCATGCGTTGCAAAGCGGGCTAATCTTTGGCTACGTTGGGCTGGTCGAAGGGATGGTTGCCCGTTTTCGCGCCGAGTTGGGGCCGGAGATGCGGGTCATTGGTACGGGTGGATTGGTCAGCACCATTGCCCAGGAAACAGATGTGATCCAGATCGTCAATCCCTGGCTAACGTTGGAAGGTTTGCGCTTAGTTTGGGAGATGAATCAGTGAACAGCTTGCAGTTTATGTTTCAATCGAGTAGAATTGAGGAGGAGTTTTAACCAGCAATAACCCCTGCCGTGAGCTAAAAAGCGGATTTCCAGGAGAAAGTATTATGAAACTAAAATATGCTGTTCCGCTCAGCCTGATTGTGCTCTTCTTCATTTCAGCCTGTGAAGTCCCCCGGCCACGCGGCGAGGAGGATGATATCAGCCAGGTAACCCCCGGTATTGTCGTCACGCCGGCCCCGGTAGTATCGCCCACTACGCCGCCGCAGGTTTCTCCTGCTCCCGTCACCCCGTCGGCGATTGCCGACATTTCACCTGAAGGCGTTCCGGCGGCAACGGCTCCCCCGGCTGAGGCGGTTGTCCCGGGCACCGTGTTGGTAAAATTGACCCAGCAGGCCGCCATTCAGGCCCGTCGACTGGAGCTGCCGGAGGATGAAGTTGTCACCTCGGGCCTGCCCAGCCTCGATCAGAAGCTTCAAGAGATTGGGGCGACCGAACTGACGCCGCTTCTCGTCGACGTATCCGAGGCAACCGGCGGTGAGATCGAAATTCAGGCCACCGCGGTAGGTCGTCTTTTTATTGTCAGCTTCCCGCCGGAAACCGATCCGGTCGAAGTGGCTGACACACTGGCCGAAGATCCGGCTGTGGAATATGCCGAACCGAGTTTCATCGCCGGTATTGCCGCCGAACCGGCGCCTCGCCCCGTTCAGTTCACACCAAATGATCCCTACTACCGTTATCAATGGCACCTGGCTCAGATTCAAATGCCGGCCGCCTGGGATCGAACCAGCGGCGCCAATGTGCTGGTAGCGATTGTGGATACCGGTATTGCCTTTAACGCCCCTGATTTGGCTGGCGCCAACCGGCTGCCTGGTTACGATTTTCACAATAACGATGCCGACCCCACCGATGACCATGGCCACGGCACGCACGTGGCCGGCACCGTGGCTCAGAGTACCAACAATAACCTGGGCGTGGCCGGGGTTGCCTATAGCGCCCGGCTGCTGCCGGTCAAGGTCTTGGGGGCCAATGGTGAGGGCAGCTACGATAACATCATCAAGGGCATCACCTATGCGGTTGACCAGGGCGCCCAGGTCATCAATCTGAGCCTGACCGGTCGCAGCGGTTCCCAAGCTCTGCGCGATGCGGTTGCTTTTGCCTACAATCGTGGCGTTATTGTGGTGGCGGCTGCCGGTAACAGCAGCGGCCCGGTTGAGTATCCGGCGGCCTATGATGAATATGTGATCGGCGTGGGCGCCACTCGCTATGACAATACCCTGGCGCCTTACAGTAATTTTGGGCCGCAGGTCGATCTGGTAGCGCCTGGCGGCGCCGTTGGTGTTGACCAGAATGGCGACGGTTTTGGCGACGGCGTGCTGCAAAATACGATCAATTCCAGTGGCAGCGGCTTTAGCTACCGCTTTTTTGAAGGCACTTCGATGGCCTCGCCGCACGTGGCCGGCGTTGTTGCTTTGTTGAGATCGGTCAAGCCCGGCGCCTCCCCGGCCGAAATCGAGGCAGCGATGGCCCAAACCGCTCGCAATCTGGGTCCGGTTGATACCTTTGGGGCCGGTCTGGTGCAGGCCGCCGCTGCGTTGAACGCTATCGCCGGGCCAACTATTCAGCCAACCACGGCGACCCCTACCGCCACCCCTACCCCAACCTTAACCCCTACCTCGACCCCACCCGCGCCATCCGCCACCCCTACCCCCACGCCAACCTTTACACCGACCGTGCCTGGCCCTAGTGCCACCCCAACCCCGACTCCAACATTGACGCCTACGTTTACTCCCACTGCTACCCCTACCAACACGCCTATACCGCCGGTTACGGTCACCGGGGCTCCGCCGCTGCCGGGCGAACTTCTGCTTAACGGCGGTTTTGAAACTGACGAGGGTTGGGTTTTTGGCGATACGCCTATCCGTGGCGGCTACGATAGTATTGTCGTGCGTAGTGGTAATCGGTCGGCGCGGCTGGGTACCGTTGTTGGTCCGGCCCGGTTCAGCTATAGTTCCGTCTGGCAGCGGGTAACCGTCCCGGCCGAAGCCGGCCAGGTCAGGTTGGATGCCTGGATTTATCCGGTCAGCCCAATCCCTAACGGCTGCGACGAACAAACCATCGCTGTTCTGAACGATCGTTTCCAGGTCAGCCGGTTCTTGGCCAGAGAATTGAGCAACAGCCAGAATTGGGAGCCGCGTAGCTATGACCTCTCCGACTTCCGCGGGCGGACGATCTATGTTTACTTCAGCGTCTTGAATCGAGGTTGCTCCGGTCAACCTACGGCAATGTACGTCGACGATGTCTCGCTGACTTGGTCGCCGTGATTGTCCTCACTCATCCTGACGTGGCGTGATTAATCGTTTTGGCCAGCCAACAAATATTAACCCAGTGGTTGCAAGAAGGTATTATTGCTGCCAAAGCCGGGCAGCGTGAACAGGCTCGATTTCGGTTGCTCGACGTGGTGGAGCAAGATCAAACCAACGAGGCAGCCTGGTTTTGGCTTTATCAAGTTTTTGACCACCATGATGACAAGCGCATCTGTTTGGAAAACCTGATCACGATTAATCCCTACAATCGTTGGGCCAGAGATGAATTGCTCAAGTATGGCCCGCCGGCTGCTCAACTTGACCAGCGCTTGGCCCAACCGGTAGCTCCACCTGCCCCGGCCAAACCAACCGGGTCACAGACGGCCAGTTCGGCTCGCCCGGTCACCCTCAAATTAGTTGTAGCCTTTTGGTTTGGTATTTCGCTGGTTTTTTTGATTGGCGGCTTCATCGCTATCGGCGATTGGTTCATTTCCGGCCTCCGGACCCGTTCTTTTCCGTACTATATCACCGGCTACCAGGTAGTCGAGCTGTTGGTCGCCATTATTTTTGTTGTAGCCGGAATTATGGGCTTCTACATCGCCATGTTGCTTTTTGCCCGTTCTATGACCGGCTTCTACGGTAGTATCATTCTGGCTCTGGCTTTACTGTTGATCGGCCCGACTATCAGCCTGATTGTAACCCCGCCTAGCTATCCAACCCTGATTTGCACCGGCGGTATCTCCGGCATGATTGTATTGCTAACGCTGGCCAGCCAGCCTGGATTTGAGGGCGCGTCATAAGCTAAGCCATATATCTGCGCTAATGGTTCAACCTTTGCTCCGCACGCTTGATGAAATAGAAGGAGCCGACCTGAGTTTGGTCGGTGGCAAAGCCTTTCGTTTAGCCCTGCTCCGGCAACACCAGCTCAACGTTCCGCCCGGCCTGGTGCTGACCACCGCCTTTTTTGAGGCCCAACTGCGTTACTGCCAACTGGTTCCACTGTGGGCCGGTTCGCCCGACGTAGCCGTGACCACAGAATCCCTGGCCTGGTTGGCCAGCACCCTGAAAACCAGGCCGCTGGCCCCGGAACTATTGAAGGCGTTCAATCAACAGTTGATGGCTACTTTTGGACCGGAGACGGCCACCTTTGCCGTTCGTTCTTCGGCCATTGATGAGGACCAGCGGGATCATACCTTTGCCGGGGTTCATTTAACCGAGCTTGGCGTACCCCGTAGCGCCCTGCCGATTGCCATTACCCGCTGTTGGGCCTCGGCCTTGAGTGAACCGGCCCTGCAATACCGCCAAACCCACGGGATGTCGATCCAGAATATTCGTGTGGCCGTGTTGATCCAGCCGATGCTCAATCCGGTTAGCTCCGGGGTAGCCTTTACCATCAACCCGCTGAGTGGCGCTCGGGATGAAATGATTATCGAGGCGACGTGGGGGTTGGGCGAGGTCTTGGTTAGCGGCTCAGTGCAGCCTTATTTCTATCGCCTGGCTGCCCGGCCGCCGGATTACCCGCTGTTGGAGCACCGCGTGGGGCAGACGTCACCACCACCGGCTGATTGGGCCGATTCAACTGAGGCGGCCGAGCCGCTGACCGGCCCAACTCTACCCGAACTGGCCCTGAAACTGGAACAAATTCAGGCGCTCATGGGCGAACCGCAGGATGTGGAGTGGGCCTACCAGAATGGCACGCTCTATTTTCTGCAAACCCGGCCGGCGGCGCTGCCATCTCCACCGGCCCAGAGCATTGATCAGGAGTGGAGCCGCGGCAGCCATCCCGAGTTTCTGCCGGAGCTGCCTTCGCCCCTGTTTGGGTCGCTGCTGGAGCGCACCCAGAGCCGTGCAATCAACTTCTTCAACGAAATTGGCCTGAACATTGACGGGTTCGGTCCATATATCAGACTGATTCTGGGCCGGCCCTATCTCAATCTGAGCCTGCTCAAACGAGTCATCGCCCAGGTTGGGGTCAATCCTGGCGATGTGCTCTATACTATCAGCCACACTGAGCCGGGCGCTCGCGGCAACCGGCTCGCCATCGATTGGGGTACAGCCTGGCGTGAACGCTGCATTTACGGGCTGGTGCTGCGACGGATCCTGCACGCTGGTGGTGACCTCAAAAAGTATGAGACATTGGTTGATGAGATTGACCAAACCCTGGCCAACACCAACTTCGATGCACCGCCGGCCACCCTCCTCAATCAGTTTCGCCAGCACGAGCGGGCTTATGGCGAATTATTCAAGACGAACCTGGGTATCGCCACCGGGATTTCGGCCATTACGGCCATTGGCAGCACTCTACTCAGCCCACTGACCCAAAATCCGGCCACCTTGCTCAGCAGCCTGGCCTTGCAAGATGTCCAAATTGGCGACTGGGCGCTTAATCAGAGTTTACTTCAACTGGCTTACCAGGCTCGCCAGGATGAAGCCAGCCGGCGATATCTTGACCACGCGCCGGACGATTATTGGGCTTTTCAGGATGACCCGGCCGCGCCGTCTGCATTAAAGAGTGCTTTGGCCGAACTGCTGGCCAAATATGGCGATCAGGCCGTCTATGCCGCCGATGTGGGATGTCCGCGTTACGAAGACGATCCCACCCCGCTCTGGCGCATCGTCGGTCAGTACGCCCGGAGCGATCACCTGGCTGAGTTGCTGCCAGGCGGCTCGGCCCGGCGAAGCCGGTTGTGCTGGAGCGATTTCACCGGTCAGGTCACCGGCTGGTCGCGCTTTTTCCCGTGGCGGCGCTGGGCGGCAGGGCTGTTGGTCAACTACCTGCGGCAACTGTTGTTGAAGCGAGACGCCTTGAACCAGGCTCGAGCCAGAGCGATGACTGCCTGCCACCGCTGGGACCTGGCGCTGGGACGGGTCTGGGTAGAGCGGGGTTGGCTGGTTCAGCCAGATGACATTTTCTGGCTAACTCTGGAGGAAATCGAGCGGGTTTTGATGGTGGGCCAAAATGCCGGTATTACCCTACCGGCCACCATTCAGGCCCGCCAGGATACCTACCAAACCTACGCCCAAACGGAAATGCCCTTCGCGTTGTTGGAGTCTGAAATCCCTTACATCCGCCTGGGCGTGGGCCTGTCGGCGGAGCCGCCCTCAGAGGTGCTGGTCGGTCTGCCAATTAGCCCCGGCCAGGTCTACGGGATTGTGTTGGTGCTGCACGACCCGGCAGATTTTGAGCAGCTTGCCGATGATCTCATCTTGGTGCTGCCTTCGACTGACCCGGCCTGGCTGCCGCTGTTACACCTGGCTGCGGGTCTGGTAGTGGAGAAAGGCGGCCTGCTCTCTCACGGTTCGGTTATTGCCCGCGAGTACGGCCTGCCGGCCGTGGCCAATATTCCCCAAGCCACCAAACGTTTCCGCACCGGCGACCGGGTGCTGGTTGATGGTAGTACCGGCGTGGTGCAACTGGTGGAGTCCTCTGCCAAAGTGGAGTAGGACTAATACCTCACTAAAAGCCCTTGTTCCTTGAGCTTGATCTGTCGCAACAGAAATTCATTCACCGGGGTCGGTATGCCCAGCCGCCGCCCGTAGCTGACGACGGCGCCGGAAATTACGTCGATCTCGGTGGGCGCGGCCCGGCTGATATCCTGCCACATCGACGAGCGATTGCTGGCGGTAGCCTGCGCTACTTCCATCGTCTGGCGGGCGGCGTCGGGATAGGGCAGTTGGATACCCTGGGCCGCGGCTACCGCCGCCACTTCCTGAGCGGCCGTTGCCATCAACCGCCGCAGGGTTTCATTGTCATTGAGCCGGCCGTTGGGCAGTTCGAACAGCGCCGTCAGCGGGTTGATCCCAGCATTGACGGCCAGTTTGCCCCACACCAGGCCATCGGCGTTGTCGACCAGGCTGGTCTCCAGGCCGGCCCGGTTGAACAACTCGGCCACCTGGGTCAATTGCTGCTCTCGTCCGGGCAGCCGGGCCAGGTAGGTTGGCCCGTTACCGGCGTGGCGCACATGCCCCGGCCCCACTACCGTAGCCCCTTGCGCGGTGATACCCAGGGCGGCCCGTTCTGGCCCAACCGCTTCGGCCAGGGTGGCCTGGTTGCCTAACCCGTTTTGCAGGGTGATGGCCAGGCCGTCGGGCTGCAGAATGTTGGCCGCTTGCCGGGCGGCGCGAGCGGTCTGGTGACTTTTAACCAGGATCAGGGCCACATCCGCAGTGGGCATCTCGTTCAAATTATCGGTAACTTGCACCTGCTGGCGAGTCTGGCGGCCGTCAGGATGGGTTATCGTCAATCCCTCCCGCCGCAGGGTTTGGATTTGTTCAGGCCAGTTGCCAAAGAGCGTCACCTGGGCCAGCGGACTCAATTTGCTGCCAAATAGAGTCCCCATCGCCCCCACCCCGAAAATCGCCACCGTCAAATCAGTTTTTTCACTCATCCGTACACCTCCGCAGAGAATGATGAATTATGAATGATGAATTGTGAATTGTGAATTGTGAATTGTGAATTGTGAGTCCTCGCCCTCATCGTTATTTGTTATTCGCCATTCATCGTTCATCGTTCATCATTTCTTCTTTGATACGCTGCCATTCGGCCTCGTCTAGCCCATAACTGTGCGCCTCGGTTGGGAAGGCTCTTTGTTCAACTTCCTCTCGAAAGGCTTGCAGCGCGGCCAACGTTTGTTGGCGCAAGTCGGCGTACCGTTTGACAAATTTGGGGGTAAAGCGGTCGAACAGCCCCAGCACGTCGTGAAAAACCAATACCTGGCCATCGCAGCCCGGCCCGGCGCCGATGCCGATGGTCGGAATGGGGAGTCTTTGGCTGACCAGTTCGCCTACCGGCGCCGGCACTGCTTCGAGCACAATCGCAAAGCAACCGGCTTCAGCCAGGGCCTGCGCATCGGCCAGCAGACGTTGGGCGGCACCAACTGTTTTGGCCTGGACCTTGTAGCCGCCCAGCTTGGAGATGGATTGCGGGGTTAAGCCCAGGTGGCCCATCACCGGGATGCCGGCGTCGACGATCGCCCGGACAGTCTCGACGACTTCCCGGCCGCCTTCCAGCTTGACGGCATCCATCCGGCCCTCTTTCATAAAGCGGCCGGCATTGCGGACAGCTTCAGTCCGGTCGGCCTGGTAGGACATAAAGGGCATATCGCCCACCAGGCAGGCCCGTTTGGCCCCGCGGGCCACGGCCCGGCAGTGGTGCAGCATCTCCTCCATCGTCACCGAAATCGTATCCGGGTAACCCAACACGGTCATCGCCAGCGAGTCGCCCACCAAAATCAGGTCGATGCCGGCCTGGTCGACCAGCATCGCGCCGGGATAGTCATAAGCAGTCAGCATGGTGAGCGGTTGTTTAGCCTGTTTTTTCTGTTGCAGATCCAAAATAGTGACCTTGTCTTGAGACGACATCCTGGCTCCTCCTAAAATAAAAGCCTCGCAGCCAGGCCGCGAGGCTCACCAACATTAGCATGAATATACTGCTCTTGATGCTTTGAGCGCCGTCTCGGCCCGCGCACGGGTCCAAGCGACTCTACACCGAAGTGCATAAGTCCGATTGAGTTATGAGGTTCGGTTCACCGCCGGTGTTGGCCGGTCGGTGACCGAGGGAAATTATAGCATGCCGGTGTGGTTCAAACAAGTTATCTATTCAGTTTGTCGTAAAACGTGAAGCGTGAAACGTATAAGAAACCTTACGTTTACCTGCACCCCTGGCGCAGTCCGCCAGGACTGTGTACCCGCCAGGGCAAGTATCACGTTTTACGGATTTTAACCTACCGGCTGCCGGATGGTTGCCGAAGTTTCCTCCTGAATCGACAGCATCTTGTTCAGGGCGCTCATATAGGCCCGGGCGCTGGCAACGATAATGTCGGTGCTGGCCCCGTGGCCACTGAAAGTACGGGCAACCTGCGCTCCGGTTTGGGGGTTGGTCGTGTAGGCCTGGCCATCTTCCGGCTGGATGCGGATGGTCACCTCGCCAATGGCGTCGATGCCTTCGGTGACGGCCTGCACGATGAACTCGGTCAGGATGTTGGGCGCGCCGACGATCCGGTTGATAGCTTTGTAGACCGCGTCAACCGGCCCGGTGCCGATCGCCGCGTCGATCAATACGGCCCCGTTAGGATCGGTCAGGCTGACGGTGGCGGTGGCGTTGACGTGGTCGCCGCATGAGACGTGAACGCTGTTCAGTTTCCAGATCTCGTGGGGTTGGTAAAATTCGTCGGTAATGATGGCCTCGATGTCGGCGTCGGTGACCACTTTCTTTTTGTCGGCGATGCGTTTGAAGCGGTCAAAAGCCTGGTTGACGTCATCCTTCGACAGGTCGCCATAGCCCAACTCCTCCAATCGTTTGCGAAAGGCGTGCCGGCCGGAATGTTTGCCCAATACCAGCGAACTGGCGCTCAGACCGACAGTCTCAGGCCGCATAATCTCATAAGTCGATTGGTGTTTCAACATACCATCCTGGTGAATTCCGGCCTCGTGGGCAAAGGCGTTGGCCCCCACAATAGCCTTGTTGGGCTGCACCGACATCCCGGTGTAGGCGCTGACCATCCGGCTGGTGCGGATGATCTGGGTGGTGTCGATATCGGAGTAGACCGGGAAATTTTGCGGGCGGGTGTGAATCGCCATCACTACTTCTTCCAGGCTGGTATTGCCGGCTCGCTCACCGATGCCGTTGAGGGTAACCTCCACCTGGCGGGCGCCATTGTTGACGCCGGCTAGGGTATTGGCCGTGGCCAGTCCCAGGTCATTGTGGCAGTGGGTTGACCAGATAACCCGGTCAGCGCCGGGGGTGTTTTCGATGAGGTATTTGATGAGCCAACCGAACTCTTCGGGGGTGGTGTAACCCACCGTATCGGGAATATTCAGGGTCGTGGCGCCGGCTTTGATGGCCTCGGCCAGGACTACGGTCAGAAATTGGGGGTCGCTGCGGCCGGCATCCTCCGGCGAAAATTCAACGTCGTCGCACTTGCTTTTGGCGTAACTAACCGCTTTGATGACCTGGTCGATACATTCTTCCCGGTCGATCTTGAGTTTGTATTTCAAGTGAATATCGCTGGTAGCCAGAAAGGTGTGAATGCGATGGCGGGGCGCCGCTTTGACCGCGTCGTAAGCCCGGTCGATATCTTGCTCATTGGCCCGGGCCAGCCCGGCGATGACCATCGGCTGGCCGCTTTTGCGCCCCTCGGTCAGCGGACCGACCTCTTCGGCAATGCGCCGCACGGCCTCAAAGTCGCCAGGTGAGGCAATGGGAAAGCCAGCCTCACAAATGTCCACGCCCAACCGGGAAAGCTGGCGAGCGATTTCCAGTTTTTCTTGAATGTTCAATGTGGCGCCGGGGGACTGTTCACCGTCGCGCAGGGTGGTATCAAAAATAATCAATTTGTCTTTTACAGGTACATCACCTTCGGAACTCATTTTTCCCTCCTGAGTTGAGGTATCACCCCCCTTTGAAATTGGCAATTTTTTGCCGAAGCTATTTTGTTTTTCGCCGGGGAAGGTCGATTGGAATGGGAATTGGGCGGAGGGCCGGACGTTGCTTGTTCAGCCAAGAGTCTAGGGCCTCTTCTAACGCCTGGCCCAACTGTTCCAGAGCTTGCCGGATTTTTTCTTCAACTTGTTTAGCTTTGTTTTTATCTGCCATTGACTTGTCCTTTTTATTGGGTGTGTCCAACATTTTAGGCGGACCGG
The DNA here is from genome assembly GCA_964477335.1 of uncultured Caldilineaceae bacterium. GTDB lineage: Bacteria > Chloroflexota > Anaerolineae > 4572-78 > J111 > CAYNLK01. Next base: position 12,518 of record CAYZHI010000037.1, read on the forward strand.
GGTGTGTGGGGTGACCCCCCAATTCCCCCCTGTGCTTTCCAAAAATTTTGGACGCACCCTTTTTATTCTTTTCTCTCCTTTCTGAATTGTACCCATCTCTTCTTAGAATCTTATTAATACAGGAGTTACGCGGTTGCACAAGAGTAGAGAGAAATGGGACACAGATTTCGCAGGTTAACGCAGATTTTTAGATATTTTTTGACATAATCTGTGCGCTTCGCGGTCTGTGTCCTCTTCCTATCCAATTGTGGGATGGCCTGGCGCGTTTTAAACCTCTTTGGGTTTTAACCAGGGCATCATCTGGCGGAGCTGCTTGCCAACCTGCTCGATCTGGCTATTGCGGTGAGCTTCCCGTTGGGCGTTGAACCAGGCTCGACCGGTTTCATTTTCTTCGATCCACTCCTCGGCGTAGGCGCCGGATTGGATATCGGCCAGCATTTTCTTCATCATCGCCCGAGTTTCGGCGGTGATGATCTTGGCGCCGCCGGTGTAATCGCCATGTTCGGCCGTATCGCTAACGCTGTAGCGCATATAGTTCAGGCCGCCCTGATACATCAGATCGACGATCAGCTTTAGTTCGTGCAGGCACTCAAAATAGGCAATCTCCGGCTGGTAACCAGCTTCGACCAAGGTGTTAAAGCCGGCTTCCACCAGCGCGCTTACGCCGCCGCACAGCACCACTTGCTCTCCAAAAAGATCGGTTTCGGTTTCTTCGGCAAAGGTTGTTTCGATGACGCCGGCGCGGGTGCAGCCCAGGCCCTTGGCGTAAGCCAGAGTCAGAGCTTTGGCCTGGCCGGTGGCATCCTGCTCGATGGCCAGCAAGGCCGGCGTGCCGACCCCCTCCACAAACAGTTCGCGCACCCGGTGACCGGGTGATTTGGGAGCCACCATGGTCACATCGATATTCTTGGGCGGAATAATTTGGCCAAAACGGATGTTGAAGCCGTGGGCGAACATGAGCATATTGCCCGGTTTCAGGTTGGGGCCGATATGCTGCTCATAGATGGCTCGCTGCGCCGTGTCCGGGGTCAGGATCATGACGATATCGGCTTCTTTGGTTGCTTCGGCCACTGTCATAACCGGCAGGCCATCCTCTTTGACCTTATACCAGCTTTTGCTGCCCTCATGCAGGCCAACACGCACATCCAGGCCGCTGTCCTTCAAATTAAGGGCGTGGGCGTGTCCCTGGCTGCCATAACCGATAACGGCAATTTTTTTGCCCTTTAGCAAAGAAAGGTCAGCATCTTTGTCGTAGTAAATAGTTGCCACGATATTTTTCTCCTATCAGGTTTGAATTTTGGTGGTAGACCGAATTATAGTGTACAGGATAACAGGGTGCAAGGTTACAGGTTGCAGGATACAGGTCGCAGGTTGCAGGATACAGGTCGCAGGTCGCAGGATACAGGTCGCAGGTCGCAGGATACAGATTGCAGGTTGCAGGTGTACAAATTGCGACCTGCCACCTACCACTTGCCACCTGCCACTTGCTACTTGCCACCTGCGACTTGCTACTTTGCGACTTGCCCTTACTTGTTACCATTCTTGGCTATAGCCGAGCCGCCGTTGCGTGGGACCACTTCGCCCCGAGTCATCGCAATTTTGCCGGTCCGCATGATCTCCAGAATGCCAAAGGGTTCCAGGACTGCCCGCATGGCCTCGATTTTTTCAGATTCGCCGGTGATTTCAACAATCAACGTAGTGGTACCGACGTCCACGATCCGGGCGCGGTACATTTCGGCCACGTCCATCACCTGGCCGCGCTGAGTCGCATCGGCCTTTACCTTGATCAAGGCCGTTTCCCGAACGACACAGGGGATGTCGGTGACATCCTGGACATCGATCACGTTGATCAACTTGAGGAGGTTTGTGCGGATAACGTTGCGGCGCAATAATTCTTCCTCATCGGTCACAATCGTCATCCGGCTGACGCCCGGCGTTTCGCTGTGCCCCACCGCCAAACTGGCGATGTTGAAATTTCGCCGCCGGAACAGACTGGCCACCCGGTTCAGCACACCGGGCTTATCTTCCACTTGAGCGACTAAGGTTTGTTTCATGATTTTGCCTCCCTAAATTTCCATTTTTTCAAAGCGGGGGTGGGGCCGGCGGATCATGGCGTGCAAATCCGCTCCGGCCGGCACCATGGGGTAGACCATATCGTGCTGTTCCACCACGAATTCGATCAGCACCGGCCCGTGGTGGGCTTGAGCTTTCCGTATTGTTGGAATAATGTCTTCCAACTTGTCAACCCGGTAGCCGGGCATACCGTAAGCGTCGGCCAATTTGACGTAATCCGGGCCAGAAATTGGGGTTTCGATATAACGGGCCTCGTGGAAAAGCTGCTGCCATTGGCGCACCATGCCCAGGTAGCCGTTGTTGATGATGGCAATTTTAACGTTGGAATTTTCCTGCACGGCTGTAGCCAATTCTTGAATATTCATCTGAATGCCGCCGTCGCCGGCAATTGCCCAGACTTCCCGGTCTTTGATGTGAAAACTGGCCCCAATGGCGGCCGGTAGACTAAAGCCCATCGTCCCCAAACCACCGGAGGTGAGCAGCGTATAGGG
>CAYZHI010000038.1:0-15065 GCA_964477335.1 uncultured Caldilineaceae bacterium
GCTCCAGCTCCTGCACCCCGGCAGCCACCATCTACAATGACGCCGGCCTGACCATGATCTCCGGCTCCTGCACCGCCCCGGCCCTGACGGCCGAAGGCAGCCACGTAGCCAGTTTTATGCGCACGGCCCCGAACGACAACATTCAGGGCCGGGTAATGGCCGAATTTGCCTACAATGAGCTGGGCGTGCGTAAGGCCGCCACCATCCACGATGGCAGCCCCTACGCCGAGCAGTTGCAGCAAGTCTTTGCCAATGTCTTCCAAGAGTTGGGCGGCGAGATCACCGCGCAGGAAGCAATCAACGTAGGCGATACCGACATGCGCCCGGTGCTAACCTCCATTGCTACCGGCCAACCGGAACTGATCTACTACCCGGTCTTCATTGCCGAGGGTGGTTTCATTACCGCCCAGGCCAAAGAAATTGCCGGCTTGGAAGAGACCATCCTATCCGGGGCCGACGGCATGTTCTCGCCTGACTTTGTAGCCGCAGCCGGTGAAGCTGCCGAAGGTATGTTCATCTCCAGCCCGGACCTGGCCTTTGCCGGCGACAAGTATGCCACGTTTAAAGAAAAGCACATGGAGAAGTATGGCGAGGATACCCTGAGCGTCTTCCACGCCCACGCCTTTGACGGGGCCAATATCATCTTCGACGCCATCGAGAAGGTGGCCAAGACCGACGCCGACGGCAACACCATCATTGGCCGCCAGGCCCTGCGCGATGCCATGTACGCCACCTCCGGCCATGATGGCATTACCGGCAAGCTGACCTGCAATGAGTTGGGCGACTGCGGCGACCCTAAGATTGCCGTGTACCAGATTCAGAATGGCGAATATGTGCCCTACAGCCGCACGGCGGCCGAAGCCGCGGCCGGCGAAGAAGAAGCAATGGCCGATGAGGCTTGCGCTTATGGCGGGCTGCTCAAGAGCATCGAAGCCGTGGACGACCTGACGGTCAAGTTCAGCCTCTGCTCGCCGGATGTGGCCTTCCCCTCCAAAGTGGCCTTTACCGCTTTCAATATCCATCCCTCAGAGTACCTGGAAGCAACCGGCGGCACCGGCGAAATTTTGGAGAAGCCGATCGGCACCGGCCCCTATATGATGGAGGAGTGGAAACGGGGCGACAGTATCGTCTTTAAGAAATTTGAGGATTACTGGGGCGAACCGGCCAAGACCGACACGCTGGTCTTCCGCTGGAGCGCTGAGGGCGCCCAACGGCTGCTGGAACTGCAATCCGGGACCGTCGATGGCATCGATAACCCCACCCCGGATGATTTTGCCGTGATCGAGGCTGACGACACCCTGACCCTCTATCCCCGCGAAGGGTTGAACGTCTTCTACCTGGGCATGAACGACCAGTATCCGCCTTTTGACAATGAGTTGGTCCGCCAGGCCATTGCCTACGGTCTCGACCGGCAGCGCATTGTGGATAATTTCTATCCCGAAGGTTCGGTCGTGGCCAGCCACTTTACGCCGTGCGCCATTCCGGGCGGCTGCGAAGGGCCGGCCTTCCCGGACTATGATCCGGACAAGGCCAGGGAACTGTTGGCCGAAGCCGGTTTTCCCGATGGCTTTGATACCACCATTTCCTACCGGGATGTGGTGCGCGGTTATCTGCCGGAACCGGGCGTGGTAGCTCAAGACATTCAAGCTCAGTTGAAAGAGTTGGGTATCAACGCCGAGATCGTGGTGATGGAGAGCGGCGCTTTTCTCGACGCGGCCGACCGGGGTGAAATAGCCGGTTTCCATATGTTGGGCTGGGGGGCTGACTACCCCGATCAAACCAACTTCCTGGATTATCACTTTGGGGCTGGCGCCAGCAAACAGTTTGGGGCCGGTTTCCCGGATATTCACGAAACGTTGAAGGAAGCGGCCAGTCTGGCTGATCAGGCTGAGCGTAATGTTTTGTATGCCAAAGCTAACGAGTTGCTGGTCCAACACGTGCCGATGGTGCCGGTGGCGCATGGTGGTTCAGGCACCGCCTTTAAGGCCGAAGTGGAAGGGGCGCACGCGTCGCCGCTGGGTAATGAGGCCTTCGCCGTGATGGAACTGCCCGGCCAGGATACCCTGGTCTGGATGCAGAACGCCGAGCCGATCAGCGCCTATTGCGCCGACGAGACCGACGGTGAGACCTTCCGCCTGTGCGAGCAGGTCAGCGAGAGCCTGCTGGCCTATGAGGTAGCCGGAACAGCAGTGCAGCCGGCCCTGGCCGAGCGCTATGAGGTGAATGACGAGCTGACCGAGTGGACCTTCTACCTGCGGCCCGGAGTCAAGTTCCATGACGGCAGCGAGTTGGATGCCCAGGACGTGATCGCCAGTTGGGAAGCCCAGTGGGATGCGGCCAGCCCGCTACACACCGGCCGAGATGGCAACTTCACCTACTTCCAGGCCTTCTTCCTGGCTTTCAAGAACGCCGCCGAGTAATAATAACCGGCATCGTTCGCTAAAGCGATAAGTTTGGTGTAAAATAGGGCGGGGTGATAAAGGAGCAATCCTTGAACACCCCGCCCTTTTTTGTTACGTATGATGCAGGTGACCGTCACTTTAAAAGTGACGGTCGCCTTTTCCCCTATCCACTCAGTTTGGAGACGAAGGAAAATAAAAAGAAAGTATTTGTCCTCCGTCGGCTGCTTGGGTACAATCAAATTTTAGAAAGGGGGTTTTCAGGATGATGACTCTTCAAGATATTATCGCTGATATTCATGCCATTACGGAAGATTTAGAAACATATGAGCGCAAATATGGGGTACTTTCTGAAACCTTTTATGAATTATATCGTGTTGGTGAAGAACCGCAGGATGATGCCTGGGTTTTAGATTAGACTGATTGGGCTGGCGCCTATCAGATTTTGCTGCGGCGTCAAGAACAGTACCGTCGGACAATTCAGTCTTTACAAACCCAATCCCAATCTCTCGTTGAAGTCATAGGGAAAACAGCTCGACGTGAACCCATTCCAGTCGCTTCATATCCCTCCAAACATTAAACGGAATCGTATCCCAGCTCCACAGATGAGTTTTGGACAACCTAATTTGCCTATCCTCATTCAAGAAATAGAAGAACTGATCAGTAAGGAGGTCAACCCAGGCCAATGACCCAATATATCACCCGCCGAATTGCCCTGGCCGCGCCGGTTTTGATCGGCATCCTGTTTGCCACCTTTGCCCTGGCCCGTCTGATTCCCGGAGACCCATGCCGGGCCGTGCTGGGTGAGCGGGCCACCGACGAGATTTGCGATGCCTTCATGGAGCGTTACGGCTTAAACGAACCGATCCCGGTTCAATTTGCCATCTACCTTAAGCAAATTCTGATCGAGCGTGATTTAGGCGAGTCTTTCCGGTTTGGCCGGCCGGTCATTGATATTATCGTCGAGCGGCTGCCGGTAACTGTTGAACTGGCCATTTCGGCGATGATCTTCGCCACTACATTTGGCATTCTGTTTGGGGTGATTTCGGCTTATTGGCATAACTCCGGCATCGATGTTGGGACCATGATTGGCGCTAATATTGGCATTGCCATTCCGGTGTTTGTGTTGGGCTTATTATTGCAATACGTCTTCGCCCTACTTTTGAAAGATACCATCCTGCAACTGCCGCCCTCGGGCCGGATGTCTCCGGGGGTCAGCAATCCACCTTTTTACGAGGTTTGGGGTCTGAACATCCCGCCAGATACTACTCTGTACGTGATATTTTCATTCATTGCCAATTTGAATATTTTTAACGCCCTGATAACGGCCAATTGGGAAGCTTTTGGCGATGCGATTAAACATATGATCTTACCGGCGATTGCGGTTGGCACGATCCCGCTGGCGATTATCGCTCGCATCACCCGCTCGACTTTGCTGGAAGTATTAAGCCTGGATTACATCCGCACCGCCAGAGCCAAAGGGCTGGCCGAAGTAGGGGTAGTGTTCCGGCACGGTTTGAGCAATGCTTTGTTGCCGGTGGTGACGATTGTCGGCTTACAATTGGGTTTTCTACTGTCCGGGGCGGTCCTCACCGAAACGATTTTCAATCTGGCTGGCTTGGGCCGGGCTTTGTTTGAAGCGATCACGGCTCGAGATTATGTCATTGTGCAGGGCTTTACTTTGATTATTGCGGTGGGCTTTGTGTTCATCAATCTCATCGTCGATATTTCGTATGCTTTTCTCGATCCGCGGATCAGGTTGAGTTAGAGGTAAGCTATGACTGCTGAATCAACAACCCTAACCGCGCCGCCTCTGGCCAAAACTAAAGAACCCAGCAGCCTGTATAAGGATGCCATCCGGCATTTGATGCAGAAAAAGTCGGCGGTGCTGGGCATGATCATTCTGCTGTTTCTGACCCTGGTGGCCATCTTTGCGCCCATCATAGCTCCGTATGGCCCTGAAGAGCAGTTGATTGGGGTTGAAGAGGGCATCAAGAAACGTGCCGCGCCCTGTATTCATGCCCTGGGCTGTCCTGAGGAGCAACCGCAACACATCTTTGGGGTTGACGCTAATTTTAGAGATTTCTTCAGCCGGATGGTTTACGGGGCGCGCTTATCCTTAACGGTTGGTTTTGCCGCGGTCACCATTGCCATCCTGGTAGGCACAGTTTTGGGGTCGGTGGGTGGTTTTGTGGGCGGTTGGGTGGATAACGTGATTATGCGGCTGATGGATGTTTTCCTGGCCTTTCCGGCCCTCATCCTGGCGATTGCTATCGTTACGGTGTTGGGACCGGGTTTGATCAACGCCCTGATTGCCATCAGTATCGTCAGCATCCCGGCCTATGCCCGCGTCATTCGTTCCAGCGTATTGACCGTGAAGGAACAGGATTTTATCCTGGCCGATAGAGCCTTGGGCGTGCCGCCGTTCCGAATTCTCTTCCGTGATATTTTGCCTAATGCCATTACGCCGCTCATTGTTACCGCTACGTTGGGCATTGGTACGGCCATCGTTGAGGTGGCGGCCCTCTCCTTTTTGGGGCTTGGCGCCCAACCGCCGACGCCGGAATGGGGCTTGATGGTCAGTTCGGAACGCAACCAGGTTTTTACCGCCCCCCATCTTGTTTTTATTCCCGGTATTGCCATTATGCTGGTGGTGCTTGGCTTTAATTTATTGGGAGATGGTTTGCAAGACGCTCTGAATCCTCGCCTTAATCGCCGCTAAAATGTCGATTTTGAAATAATTCTTAGCAAAGGAGTTTATCAACCATGCAGGCTGAAATTAGACGTCCGCGGGTATTAATTTGTGATGCCATCGCCCGAGTTGGGATCGATATGTTGCAGGAAGTGGCTGATGTAGATATCAAAACAGCTCTCAGCCCGGAAGAGCTGGTTCAAACTATTGGTGATTATGAGGCCGTGGTGGTGCGCAGCGCCACCAAGATTACGGCGCAGGTGATCGAGCACGGCCAGCGATTAAAGGTGATTGCTCGAGCCGGCGCCGGGTTGGACAACGTTGATGTGGTTGAAGCCCGGAATAAAGGGATCAAAGTCATCAATAGCCCCGACGCCAACACCCGAGCCGTGGCCGAACTTACTATGGGGTTGCTCCTGGCTCTGGCTCGCCACATTCCGCGAGCCGACGCCAGCATGAAACAGGGCAAATGGGAAAAGAAAGCGTTGATGGGGACAGGCCTGTTTGGCAAAACCCTGGGCATTATTGGCTTTGGCCGGATTGGCCGGGAGGTGGCCATTCGGGCCAAAGCTTTTGGCATGAAAGTGTTGGTTAATCAGCGCCGGCCCACACCGGAGCTTAATCTGGAATTGGGCGTCGAGGGGGTCGACCTGGCCGAACTGCTCAGCGAGTCCGATTTTGTCAGTTTGCATGTGCCGGCCAAAGTGGAAACGCAAAATCTGATTGGGGCCAATGAGTTGGCCCTGATGAAACCGACCGCCTGCCTGATCAATACCTCGCGCGGCGTGGTGGTGGATGAGCAGGCTTTGTTGGCGGCGCTGAACAACGGCCAACTGGCCGGGGCCGGCCTGGACGTGTTTGTCAAAGAGCCGGCCATCGACAGCGCCCTGGCCCGCCATGAACGGGTAGTCGCCACGCCGCATATCGCCGCCAGTACCGAGGATGCCCAGACCGAGGCCGCCGTTACCGTGGCGCAACAGTTGGTGGAGTTGTTGCGAGATAGTTCGGCTAAAAATTCGCTCTCGTTGCAAGTGGTGCCGCTGGCCCAGGTTTTTCCCCACGAACACGTCGATCCCCGGCGAGTCGATAAACTGGTACAACGGCTGGGCGTCGAGGGGGTTCTTTCGAATCCGCCGGTGGTCGTTCAGGTAGAAGATAAGTATGTGGTGCTGGATGGCGCGTCGCGCATCACCGCCTTGAAGCAGTTGAACTATCCCCACGCCATTGTCCAGGTGGTAAGCGACCTGGAGACGGTGGAGCTCCATACCTGGTATCATGCCATTCGCCAGGCCGACCCGGCCGCCCTGGTCAAAATTCTGGACGATTTGCCTGAAGTCGCCATGGTCGAGACCAGTCCGCAGAAAGTACTGGACGAGATGTTTGAGTTGGGCGGCCTGTGCTATTTGCACACTGTCGATGGCAAGGTCTATTTCATTCAGCCGGCGCCGGGCGTCAATCACCTGACTGCCCTGAATAAGCTGACCAATACTTACATTGAAAAGCATATAGTGAGCCGCACCCTTAACACCAATCTTGAGACGCTGTGCCAGGAATACCCTGATCTGGCCGCGCTGGTGGTATTTTCCGAGTACAAGATTGGGCAGGTGCTACAAATTGCCAAAGTGGGCCACGTACTGCCGGCCGGGATCACCCGCTTTGTCATTCCAGGCCGGGTGCTGCGCCTGAATGCTGAGTTGAGCTATCTGAAATCTGATAAATCGCTGCGTGAGAAAAACGAATGGCTGAACCAACTGGTATCAGACAAACAGGCCGGCAGCAAGATCCGGTATTACAAGGAACCGGTTTATCTATTGGATGAGTGATGGTGATCTACTGCTGGCTACCAGCCTGGCAATATCTTGCAAAATTGAGGTTGATTTTGCTAACATAAAGTGTTACAATGGGTAGTGTTTAGAATTCATCAATGAAAGGAACCAAAGATGATCGACTATAGGCCATTGAATGTTTTGCCGCAGGATATTCAACGAGATTGGCGGGCCCAACTACACAAAGCCACGCCGACAGAAGAGGGCGTCTTTCGGCTGGTCAATATTCGCCGCACCCAGTCCGGCTCCTTTGAAGAGCAGCGGGTAATTGTTTTGGTAGTCGATGAGAATGGCTTCCCCATTCCTAACGTACCGGTGGCTTTTTCCTTTAGCACAGCCAGCGACTATACCCTGAGCCAGGATTTTCTCTGGACTCCCCCGGTCCCGCAAAAAGCCTTTATTGTACCTACCCAGGGCAGCGGCCAGATCGACCAGATTCAAGGCAGCGCCGTGAAAGACGGCGAAGCGGGCGGCATCACCGTTTACCTGCTCGAGCCGAAATATTCCAGCGATGTGGTTACCGGCGCCGGGATGCTGAGCGACCATACCGGCCTGCACCTGACCTTCCAACTGCAGCGCCCCGGAGTCAAGCCATTGAACGAGCGGCTGGTTGAGATCGAAGCCCGGCTGGCCGCCCTGGAGAGTAGAATAGGCTAAAAAACATCACTGACCGTTTACAATCCACCGCCGGCCCCGGACCAATCCCTTTGACCCGGGCCGGCGGTTTTATTTTGCAGAACTAAATCAAAGGATGACAATCTGATGAGGTTGGGTATAATCTAATCCAAACGGAACTTTCATAGCAGCAGAATCGGTTTGCCAATGGTGGAAATCAAACACGTTGATGTCTTGATTGTTGGTTCCGGCCCGGCCGGGATGTCGACAGCTCTGCATCTGGTCAAAGGCGATCCAACTTGGGCTGGCCGGGTTGTCGTAATCGATAAAGCCGTTCATCCCCGCGAAAAGTTATGCGGCGGCGGAGTGACCCAGTTGGGCGAACAAGTCCTGACCAACCTGGGTCTACTCTTTGAACCGGCGCACATGCCGGTGCGTGAAATTCGCTTCGTCTTTGGTCAACTCGCCTTTGCCTTGCACGATGAACCGGTTTTTAGAGTGGTCCGCCGCGATGAGTTCGATCACTGGCTGGTGCAACGTGGCCAGCAACAGGGCATCGTTGTTCGGCAGGGTGAGGCAATCAAGAAAATCACGCCCCGGTTTGACTACGTTGAGGTAGCGACGGAGCGGGCTACTTTTCAAGTCCAAACCGTCGTGGCCGCCGATGGCAGCCGCAGTTTTATCCGCCGCAGCCTGAAATGGGATAATGAGGCTCGCCTGGCCCGCCTGCTGGAGGTGCTGACCCCGGAGCAAGCCGAGCGCTGTTTTGAGTTCCGCGATGGGGTAGCTGTTTTTGATTTCAGCCCGATGCTGGCCGGGTTGCAGGGTTACTATTGGGATTTTCCCAGCCTGGTCAAGGGCCAACCATTTATGAACCGGGGTGTTTTCGACAGCCGGACCTGGTCCACGGGAAGGCGGGTTCCTCTGCCCGATACACTGCGTGACTTGCTGGCGCGCCGCCAGCGCAACCTGACCGACTATCCCCTCAAAGGCCATCCGATCCACTGGTTCGATCCTGGCGCCAACTTTGCCCGGCCACGTATCCTGTTGGTGGGCGATGCAGCCGGCGTTGACCCGCTGCTGGGCGAAGGTATCTCATTTGCCCTGGCTTATGGCGAAGTGGCCGCCGCTACCATCATCGATGCTTTTGCCCGGCAGCAGTTTGATTTTGCCGATTACAAAGCTCGTATCCTGACCCATCCTATCCTGTCGCAATTACGTATGCGGACTCAATTGGCCCGGCTGGCTTATCGAGTTCGCTCTCCCTGGCTGGTCAGGGGCCTGTGGCGACTGGTGCCCTGGCTGGTGCGCGGACTGGCCTGGTACAATCCGGCCTATGTGCCGGTGCGGCAGCCTCGCCTGGTAAGAGTGAGCTGAGGCAGGGAAGTCTCTGTCCTAAATTTAGGTCTGTAGGGGCGACCGGCCGGTCGCCCCTACTTGCGCCACAACAAGTTCAAAATAAAAGAGCGCAGACGCCGGTCAGTCTGCGCTCTTTTCATTCTAACAATCGCTTGCCGGCTAATAACGCCGCGGCTTCATCGAGGCAAATACAATTGCCCCAATTATGCCGGGAATCCAGCCCATAATCGTGAGCAGGGAAACCACAATGATCGGCCCGCAGCCTTTATCAATCACGGCCAGGGGCGGAAAAACAACGGCTACAATTAATCTAAGACAACCCATATTTTTACCTGCTTTCTGCCAAGTTTTACCTGTGTAACAGGTTCATGTTTTGTTCGTTATTGTCCATTCACTAATCCATTACGCACTCGAGTTGGAAAAGTCGCGGTAAAATGGGTTACTCAAAGCAGGCGATCAGCCGCGGCTACGTTCAGCCACTACCTCGCCGCTAGGAGCGACCAGTTGCACCTGCAGCGGCATCTGGCCGAGGGCATGGGTTGAACAGCTCAAGCACGGGTCATACATCCGAATGCCATGTTCAATCCGGTTGAGGACGCCTTCAGTGAGGTCGTGTCCATTGACATATGCTTGCGCAATTTGCTTAACGGTTTTATTCATCGCCATATTGTTCTGGCCGGTGGCAATGATCAGATTGACTTTCTGCAATACCCCCGTGTCATCCACGTGATATTCGTGGAAGAGGGTGCCGCGCGGGGCTTCGCTAACGCCCACCCCGACCAGGTTGTTGACCCCGGCCTGGCTGCGAATATGATTGCCCATCAAGTCGGGGTCTTCCAATACTTGCTCGATCTTTTCCAGGGCAAATAGGATTTCAATCAGGCGGGCATAGTGGTAGTGGAAGCTGCTGATGACCGGTTTGCCGTGACTCCCCAGGCGGCGGAATTGACGCAGCTCGCGGTCGGCGCGCGGCGTGCCGGCAAAGTCACAAATGTTGAGCCGGGCCAGTGGGCCAACCCGGTACATCCCAACCTCGCCAAAACCATTGCGTTTGTAGTATGGAAATTTCAAGTAACTCCACGGTTCTACCGCTTCGGCAATGATGTCCCGATAGTTGGCCGGATTGATTCCGTCTTCCAATAAGCGGCCATCGCTGTCCATCACCCGCAGCACCCCATCGTAATGCTCCAGGCCGCCTTCAGGCGTCACCAGGCCCAAAAAGAGACTGGTGAAATTCCCGTAAGACTCAATTTCGGCCGGGTGTTTGTCGGCTGCATCTTTGAACAGGTCCAGGGCGTTTTCAACGGTGTCAAACGCTTCCGGTAACGCTCGTCTAAGCTGGTCGCGCTTCTCTACCGTCAACGCCTCGCGCACCCCACCGGGCACCGCCCAGGCCGGGTGAATGCTCTTGCCGCCCAACAGCCGGATGACTTCCTGGCCAAATTGGCGCAACCGGATACCCCGGCGAGCTACCTCAGGCTGTTGCTGAACCAGGCCCATCAAGTTGCGGCTGGCCGGCTCGCTCTCCATGCCCAATAACAAATCGGGCCCGCTCAAGTGGAAGAAGCTCAAGGCATGGCTTTGGACGATTTGACCCCAATTCATCAACCGGCGAAGTTTTTCGGAGGTGGGTGAAATCCGCACCCCCAAAATAGCGTCGCCGGTTTTGGACGAGGCCATCAGGTGGCTAACCGGGCAGATGCCGCAAACGCGGGCGGTAATGCCGGGCATTTCCCAAAAGCTGCGCCCTTCACAGAATTTCTCAAAACCGCGAAACTCGGTGACGTGGAAACGGGCGTCGCTCACCCGCTCTTTGTCATCCAGATAAATGGTAATTTTAGCGTGACCCTCGATGCGAGTCACCGGATCAATCGTTACTGTTCGGCCCATAGGTGGCTATCCTCCTAACCAAAATATCTCATCTCTTCTGCTAACTCAACCGGCTGCCCCTGCAACAAGGCGCTGACTGCCGCCCAGATGTGATCCGGATCGGGCGGACAGCCTGGAATGTAGACCTCAACCGGGATAACCTGGTGGACCGGCAAGACCCGCGGTAGCAACGCCGGCATCACCCGGTCGGCTTCCAGACCACGCGGCGCTTTGCCGGGACCTTCGTGGTATACCTGGGTCAGCAAATCTTCGACCCCAAAGCGGTTGCGCAGGCTGGTCACATTACCCGTAACGGCGCAATCGCCAAAGCTGACTACCACCTTGCTCCGCGCTCGAATTTGTTGGGCCAGTTCCAGATGATCCACATTGGCCACCGCCCCCTCTATCAGGGTCACGTCCACGTTCTTGGGGAATTCCTTGGCATCGGCAATCGGGCTGTAAACCAGTTCGACAGCCTCGGCCAGTTCAATCAGGCGTTCATCCAGGTCTAAAAAGCTCATGTGACAACCTGAGCAACCACCAAACCAGGCCGTTGCCAGGCGTATTTTCTTCTTCTTTGCAGTCATGCTATCGTCCTCTCTTAAGCCAGTTACTGCGGCTGAAACTTTAATCGACTTTGGGGGGGTGGTTGGCCGGGCATCTGCCGGCGACTCACCAGGTCCACTGTTTTTTCTCCCGGCCGGTCACGATCCAGCTCAAAAAGTCGTGCCGTTTTTCCATTTCGGCCACCGAAGAGCCTTTGTTGAATAGCGCGCCGGTGGGGCAAACCTGCACACACTTACCGCAACTGGTGCAACTGCGGCTTTTGCCCCAGGGCTGGTTCAGATCATTGACCACGAGGCTATTAACGCCCCGGCCCATCACGTCCTTGGTGTGAGCGCCTTCGATTTCGTCGCACACCCGCACGCAACGGGTGCACAAGATACAGCGATTGTGGTCAAGGCCAAAACGATCGTGGCTGATGTCCATGGGCAGGTCGGGCACCAGGTAGTCGTAGCGAACACTGGTTACGCCCAGTTTGGCGGCCTGGCGCTGCAATTCGCAGTGACCATTCATTACGCACACGGCGCAGACGTGATTCCGCTCGGCCAGGATCAGCTCGATGATCATTTGCCGGTATTTGACCAGCCGGTCGGTGTGGGTGGAAACTACCATCCCTTCCTGGACGGTGGTGGTGCAGGCGGCCAACAAGCGCGGGTTACCCTGCACTTCAACCAGGCAGAGACGACAGGCCCCTCGTTCACTCAAGCCTTCCATATGGCAGAGCGTGGGCAATTCAATCCCATTTTCACGAATGATCTCCAGCAAAGTCTCCCCGCTCCGGGCGCTGATCAACTCGTCATTAAGGGTTAAGGTTACAACAGACATCAGGCCACCTCCTCGGTAGTTTGAGCTAATTCAGCCCGGCGGTAAAGCTCCTCAGTAAGTTCCAACACCGGTACTTCAGTCATCTCGCAAACGCCGGCCGGACAGCGCCGCTCTTTGATGTGGGCTTCATACTCATCCCGGAAGAAACGAAGTGTACTCAACAATGGGTTCGGCGCCGACTGGCCCAGGCCGCACAAACTGGTCTGTTGAACCATCACGCATAACTCCTCCAAAATTTGCAGGTCGGCCGATGTGGCGCTGCCGTTGGTGATTCGCTTCAGAATCTCGTGCAATTCTACCGTCCCGACCCGGCAGGGAATGCACTTGCCGCAGCTCTCGTCCATACAGAATTGCATGAAGTATTTAGCCACATCCGGCATGCAACTTTTATCATCCATCACAATCAGACCGCCGGAGCCCATTATTGAACCCAGGGCGCGCAGGCTTTCGTAATCAACCGGGGTATCCAGGTGTTCGGCAGGAATGCAGCCGCCGCTGGGTCCGCCGGTTTGAGCCGCCTTGAATTTGCCTCCGTTGGGCACACCGCCGCCGATATCAAAGACAATCTCGCGCAGGCTAATCCCCATTTCGACTTCGATCAGGCCGGTGGTTTCTACCGTGCCGGCCAGGGCAAATATCTTGGTGCCCTTGCTCTTGGCTGTGCCAATGTTGGCGTACCACTTGGCCCCATTGAGAATGATCGGGGCGATGCTGCCGTAGGTTTCCACATTGTTGATCAGGGTTGGCTTGCCCCACAGGCCGCTCTCGGCTGGATACGGCGGCCGGGGGATCGGCTGACCGCGCCGGCCCATAATGGAAGCCATCAGGGCTGTTTCCTCACCGCAGACAAACGCGCCCGCGCCGATGCGAATATCGATCCGAAAACTGAAGTTGCTATCCATCACCCGGCCGCCCAGTAAGCCCCGCCGTTCGGCCGCCCGGATGGCTTTTTCCAGCCGTTTGGCGGCAATGGGATACTCGCCCCGGACATAAAGGTAGCCCTGGGTTGCGCCGACCGCATAGCCGGCAATGGCCATCCCTTCCAGCAGCCGGTGCGGGTCAGACTCCATCAAGGTGCGATCCATATATGCGCCGGGGTCGCCTTCATCGCCGTTAGCCACCACATACTTGATTTCGCCGGCAGCTTTGCGCACCAGGTCCCATTTCAAGCCGGTGGGATAGCCGGCGCCGCCCCGGCCGCGCAGGCCGCTGCGGGTAATCGTTTCACAAACTTCCTCCGGCGCCATTTCCCGCAAGGCATTGCCCAGGGCCATATATCCACCGCGGGCAATATAATCTTCCAGCCGTTCTGGGTCAATCAAGCCGCTATTAGCTAACACGATTTTCTTTTGCTTGGTGAAGAAAGGCGAGTCGTTGGGTAAGACATAGGGTTGTATCGCCTGGGGCGTCTCCGCAGCGACATGTTGCTCCACAATCTCCCGGGCAACTTCAGGCGTAACGCGTTCATAAATCACATCCGCCTGGCCGCTCATCTGCACGGTTACCAGTGGTCCCCGGCTGCATGGACCCATACAGCCAGTAGAGACCAAGGCCACTTCGGCCTTCAGCCCCTGTTCGGTCAAAGCTTCTTGCAAAGCTGCCTGCACGGCCGTTGCGCCTGACGACAAGCAGGGGGTGCTGGCACAACAGAGCAGCCGGCAGCGATACTGCTGTTGTCGTTCTTGCTCTTTTTGGGCTAATTCTTGCAACTCAACACGGTTCATGCTGCTGTCTCCTTAGTTTTGGGCGTATTCCCGTTGGCCCCATTCGCCTGGCCCGTTGGCTGGCTCAAGACCGCCTTCACTTTCGCCAGGGTCGACTCGGCTGTTTCTTTGCCTAACACCTCGCCATCTAATACTAAAATGGGCGCCAACCCGCAGCTCCCCAGGCAGCGCGCCTCAGATAGGCTAAACTTGCCGTCGGGAGTGGTCTCTTCGGCCTTGATGCCATACTCTTGTTGCAAGCAGGCCACAATTTCGGCCGCCCCCTTTACATAGCAGGCGGTCCCCATGCACACAATACAGGAATGTTCACCTTTGGGATTAAGCGAAAAGAAGTGATAAAAGGTGGCGACGCCGTAAACCCAACTGGGCGGCAGTTTCAACTGGCGAGCGACATACACCAGCAGACTCTCATCCAGGTAGCCAAAAGCCTCCTGGGCCACGTGCAACACTTCAATCAGGGCGTCTTGCTGATACTGCAAACGCTTTAAGGCGCGATCTACCAATTTGAAGCGAGCATCACCACTAGGATGCTCGATAGAAGATATTGACTTTTTTTCTGTAGCCACAGGCATAAGAACTCCTTCTGGTTCAATAACTGATTTAGAAGTTTTCCAATTATCTGCAAAAGACGGTATTTTTATAATATCATACTTTGATATCCGAGTGATAGTGACATTTGTCATGAATTATTGTGATTTTTATCACAAGAAAGATTTAAAAAATAAACCGCCAAGACATCTCCCGGAGGCTGGATTTTAATCCAACTCCTTGCGCGTCTTTGCGGTCCAGTCGTGGTTATAGTTTATTCAGTTACTCGACCCGGATTATACCATACTCATTGTTTGGTGACAAATTTCACATATAGTTACGGAATAAAATTACAACCTCACTTTTTGTGGGTTAGCACGGTTATTTACGCCTCTTCACCGGGCCGGCCCGTTTTCGGCTGGCCGTCCCAATCGACCGCGGCCGCCCGAATCAGCCTGTACACTTCATCTTCCAGGGTTACGTATGGGTCGGTTACGCCCAACTCGGCGTACCGGTTCAGGTGATCGACCAGGCGGGCGTTCAGAGCTTCGGCAAAAGGTTGCAGCGCGCCTTTGGTATCGGCCTGAATGAGACGGGCCAGGTGAACGCTGGCAAACGTATCGCCCCGTTGCAGGCAGTCGAGCAGTCCCTCTACCTCGGCCCG
>CAYZHI010000039.1:0-14914 GCA_964477335.1 uncultured Caldilineaceae bacterium
CTGCCTGAGCGCCTGCTCCTGGGGTTTGAGACCGACGCCCCCGTAAATCGTGGCGATGCGCACGGGCAGATTACGGCTCAACTGGGCGGCGTGGTCGGCCACCTGTAAGGCCAGCTCACGCGTCGGTACCAGGATGAGGGCGTACGGCTGGCGCGAGCGCGGCGAGTTGATTAATTTTTGCAGCAGCGGCAATAGAAACGCGGCAGTTTTGCCGGTGCCGGTTTCGGCGGAACCGAGAATATCGCGACCGTCCAGGGCATTTGGAATGGTGGCTATCTGAATAGGGGTAGGTTGCTCGAAGCCGATGGCTTGCAGGTTCTGCTGCAAGCGCGGATCAAGCTCAAAATCATTGAATTGCATAAAACTCCTTGTAAGGCGGCCAGATTTTTTTGCCCAAGTGAACGGCCGCGGAGACATCTTGGGGGCGGGAGAAGATAAGCTGCCAAAGCGCAGCGCGTTTCTTAAATAATCTCGATGAGTTGGATATCAAAAACTAAATTTTCCCCGGCTAAAGGGTGATTTGCATCGAGGGTTACACTCGTGTCAGAGACAGTAAGCACAATACTTTTGATTTTCTTGCCGCCGGCTTTGCGGATCGTCACTGCCTTGCCGATCTGTAAATCCATAGCCGCCGGAAATCGTTCCCGTTTTACTTTTTTTACCTTGCTCTCCTGGTATGAACCATAGGCTTGTTCGGCCAAGATTTTTGCAGTTTTTGCCTGGCCTGGCTTCATACCCGTAACAGCCTGTTCAAGGCCGGGGATGACCTCGCCTTCACCGATAGTAAACTGTAGCGGGATATCATTAATAGAGGTGGCAAATTCAGTACCATCTTCAAATTTGCCGGTGTAATGAACCTTAACTGTATCACCAATTTTTGCTTGCAACATCTTCTTTTTACCTTTCAAAACAAAAGCGCGGGATTTCTCCCCGCGCTTTTTCTCTACCGTCAATACGCTCAATAGAGACTGCTCTCAATAGAGATTAATAGCGGCGACGGCCACCGCCACCACTACCACCACCATAAGATTTGCCGCCCTTCCGATCCCCGCCAAAAGAACGATCTTCACGAGGAGGACGGGCTTCACTGACTGTGATGCTACGCTCATTCAGTTCATAATTATTGAACTGTTCGATGGCTTTTTGAGCCGCCTGTTCAGTTTCCATCTCCACAAAGCCGAAGCCTTTGGAGCGACCCGAAGCGCGATCAGTAATGATCGTCGCCGACACTACCGGCCCCACCTCGATAAACAGCTTTTGCAGTTTATCTTCGGTTGTTTCGTAGCTGAGATTACCCACATAAAGTTTCTTATTCATAGCAAATTCCTCTTTGTAATAAAATGACTACCGGGCTACAACGTTGCTGGCCTGTAGACCCTTGGGACCATGCTCAATAGTAAACTCAACGCGCTGACCTTCAGTTAATGAACGGTAGCCTTCAGATTGGAGCGCCGAGTAGTGTACAAAGACATCCTCGCCACCCTCGTGTTCAATGAACCCGTAGCCCTTACCGGCGTTGAACCACTTGACGGTCCCTACAATTCGTTCCGACATAATCCTGTAATTCTCCTTACTCTTACTTGCACTAATAAATTGAATAGAGTCATAGGTCAAAGAGGTTCACCGCAAGAAAAAAGCGACCACCAAAAAGCTCTGGTGGCCGCTTCAAAACCGAACAGATACTTTCTTCGTCCTACTTGACTGATACTTTACCAGATTAATCGTTCTCTGTCAATTCCGGCGCAAAATCTCGGCCCAATTTGACCAACCACCCAGGGTTAAACCCAAACCAAATTGGTGGTATAATTCATTGAGGAAGTATCATCTCGATAACTTGGCGAAACGACCCCAGGGGTTTGCTAAACCCTGGGCGAGGCTCAAAACTTATTATGGTTAGGGTGACATAATCTTTAGGAGGGTAAAATGTTTGCAGGTTCATTTGTAGTCCATAGACTAAAGTTACTGTTGTTGGTCCTGTTTATCATTCCTGCCCTGGCCTGTGAATTTTCCTTTAGCACCGCCGCCATCACCAATGCGGTCATGGCCACAGATGTTCAGGGCGACAACTTTGACCCGGTCGGCATTACCGACACTTACGCCCCGGATCAACCCGAGTTTCACGCGGTGGTGACTATCTCGAACGCCCCAAGCGACACGTTCGTCAAAGCTGTTTGGGTGGCGGTGGATGTGGGCAGCGCCGCCGCGCCCAACACCACCCTGGACGAAACAGCCATTACTGTTGAAGGCTCGCGTAATGTTGATTTTACCCTGACGCCCGACGGCGGGAGCTGGCCGCCCGGCAGTTACAAAGTGGACCTCTATTTGAACGACAAACTCGACGGTACTTTGAATTTTACCGTCGCCGGCGCACCGGAGATGGCTGAGGTCGCCACCGTTGTACCCGCCGCTACGGTGCCTGTACCTACGGCCCCGCCACCTACGGCCACTGCCGAGGCTACCGCCGCCATCGCCCCCACCCCTACCACCGTTGCCGAGACGCCAACGATGGAGCCTTCACCCCCGGTTCCTGGCTCTGCGTCTGTCATCGCCGCGGCGGTTATGGCCACAGACGTAACCGTGTTAACCTCTTCCCCGCTTGGGGTCACCGATACCTTTCCGCCCGACCAGGCAGTCATGCACGCCGTCGTTACCACGGCCGACGCTCCTGACGGCACCAGCCTGAAAGCAGTCTGGATCGCGGTTGAGGTCGGTGAGGCGGCCCCGCCGAATAGCCAAATTGGCGAGTATGAGCTGGCGGTGGCCGGCTCACAAAACGTGGACTTCACCTTCGAGGTGGACGGCGGATTTCCGCCGGGCGCCTACCAGGTGGAGATCTATCTGAACGGCAACCTTGACCGGACCCTCAACTTTACCGTAGTTGGTGAAGGCACCAGTACGCCCCCCATACCCATCCCGACCCCTGCCCCTGTCGGTAACTGTCCGCCGCGGCCCGCGCCCGCTTACCAGCCATCGGGTTGGGTCAAGAGCATAACGATGGCCCAGGAGACCACCGGGGATGACTACGAACCGGTCAATCCGGGTCCGGTATTCTCACCGACCTCCACTTTTCACGCCGTGGTCGCCATCGAGGACGCGCCAGATAATACCGAGTTTGCGGCTCGGTGGTTTGTTGAGGACGTGGGTGGGGCCGAACCGTGCAATACGCCGATTACCGGGCCTTTCACCTTAACAACGTCAGGGTCGCGTAATCTAGATTTTTCCCTGGACCCGCCGCCCGGAGCCGAATGGCCGCTGGGGCTCTATCGCGTTGAGGTTTATGTGAACGGTAGTCTCGATCAGGATGTGGATTTTAGGGTAGAGTAAGGATCAAAACGATGAACGAAGAACATTTCAGACTGCTTGAGGCCAGACACAAGAGCGAAGAGGACAGGCGGCGCTGGTTGCTCCTGAGGTTATCTGATGTGCGTCTCGATCTGGCCGATGCCGACCTGTCGGGTAAGGAGCTGAAAGGCGTCGAACTTTTCCGGGCCGACCTGCGCCGGGCCAGGCTGCTGAATGCTGACCTGACCGCAGTCGACTTGACCGGCGCGGACCTGACCGGGGCTAATCTTGAGGCGGCCCGGCTTGAGCAGGCAACCTTGATTGGCGCAACTATGGCCAACGTGAATCTTACCAACGCCAACCTGATGGGTGCGGATTTAACTAACGCCAATCTCAGCCAGGCTAACCTGGCCGAGGTTCATTTAGTTGGGGCAAATCTGGAAAAGGCCAGACTTGCCGCCGCCTATTGCCCTGCGGCTAACTTCGTCGGGGCTAATCTCCAGACGGCCGACCTCAGTCGCGCCGATCTGAGCTTTGCCGATTTGAGTAACGCCAATCTCAGCCAGGCCAATCTTAACCGGGCCACGCTGGTCAATACAAATTTTGCCGGGGCCAACCTGGCCGGTTGTTCAGTTTTTGGCGTTTCGGCGTGGAAATTGGATCTGGCGGGCGCCAGCCAGACTGATCTCATCATTTCTGATTACCGTGAACCGATCATCACCGTCGACAATCTTGAAGTGGCCCAGTTCATCTACCTGCTGCTGCACAACGAGAAAATTCGGCAGGTCATCGACACCATTACCTCAAAAGTGGTGCTCATCCTGGGTCGTTTTAGCCCGGAGCGAAAGGCAATACTAGATGCGCTCCGAACCGAGCTGCGTAAGAGAAATTATTCGTCCATCTTATTTGATTTCGAACAACCCGTTAGTCGAGATCTGACCGAGACGGTTTCAATCCTGGCGCATTTGGCCCGTTTTATCATTGCTGATATTTCTGAGGCCAAAAGCATTCCTCAAGAGTTGCAGCGCATTATTCCAGATTTACCGTCCGTTCCGGTTCAGCCGCTCATCGTTCGTTCAGAGTACGAATATGCCTTGTTTGAGCATTTCAGGCGATACCCGTGGGTTTTAGACGTATGTCAATACGATAGTCTTGATGATTTGCTAAGCTTCCTGGAGGCCAACGTTATTACGCCGGCTGAAGAAAAGGCCAAAGAATTAACTAAACGGTAACCAATTGCTGCAGCTATAATGAAATTAAACCAAAATAGCCTGTATTTACCATTCTGTTTCTTAAGATTGTGTGCTATGATGATAGTACTCTTCAGGGGGGTACTGCTGTGGAATCACCGGCTGCCTATATTCCAATGGATCGCCGCCAGGCCATCGCCAGGAGCGAATGGTTGCCTGATCGCGCCCGCGGCGCGGCTCTCTTTGCCGATATTTCCGGCTTCACCCCGCTTACCGAGGCCCTGCACAAAGCGCATGGCCCCAAGCGCGGCGCTGAAGAGCTAACCCGGCAGCTCAACCTGATTTATGATGCTCTCGTCACCGAAGTGCACCGCTACGGCGGCAGCGTGCTGGCCTTCAGCGGCGACGCCATCACCTGCTGGTTCGACGCTGACGACGGATTGCGGGCCACCGGCTGCGGCCTGAGTATGCAACAGGCGATGGGGCAGTTCGAAGCCATCAAAACTTCCTCTGGCCAAACTATCCCTCTGGCCATGAAAGTGGCCATCGCCGCCGGGCCGGTTCGCCGTTTCCAATTGGGCGATCCCCAGATTCAATTCATCGATACCCTGGCCGGAGCTACGCTCGACCGGATGGCCGAGGCCGAACATCACGCCAACAAGGGCGAGGTGGTCGTCACCGGCGACATCATCGCCAAAATCAAGGAACGGGTTGAACTGGCCGGCTGGCGTTACCACCCCCAAACTGGCGAACCCTATGGCCTGGTCGCCAGCCTATCGGCTCAAGCCCAGAGTCAGGTGGAAGTAACGCCCTGGCCGCCCCTGGCGCCGGAGGCGCTGCGGGAAGAACAGGTGCGGCCGTGGGTGCTGCCGCCCGTTTTTGAACGGCTGCAATTGGGCCAGGGCGAATTTCTGGCCGAACTGCGTCCGGCGGTCATCCTCTTTCTTTACTTTAGCGGCATTGACTATGATGGCGACGAGCGCGCCGGAGCTAAACTGAACGCCTACATCCGCTGGGTGCAGGGCATTCTGACCCGTTATGATAGCTATATCTTTCAATTGACCATCGGCGACAAAGGCAGTTACCTGTATACCGCCTTTGGCGCGCCGATTGCCCACGAAGATGATGCGCTTCGAGCCGTTTCCGCCGCGTTAGAACTGCAAAGCCGGCCGCCTGAGCTGGATTATCTGGCCGAAGTCAAAATCGGCATCAGTCAGGGCCAGATTTACTCCGGCGCTTACGGCGGCGTTACCCGCCGCACCTACGGCGTATTGGGCGACGTAGTCAACCTGGCGGCGCGGCTGATGCAGGCCGCGGCCCCCGGCCAGATTCTGGTGAGTGACGTCGTCCGGCAGGCCAGCGGAGAGAATTTTAGCTGGGATGACCTGCCGGCTATCAAAGTGAAAGGCAAAGCTGAGCCGGTTAAAATTTTTAGCCCAACTGGCCGCAGAACCGAGCGAGCCATTCATCTGCAAGAGCCGGTCTACGCCCTGCCGATGGTGGGGCGGGCGGCTGAGTTACAGCAGATAGGGGCCAAGCTGGAGTTGGCCCTGGCAGGCCATGGCCAGATCATCGGCCTTACTGCCGAGGCCGGTATGGGCAAGTCCCGCCTGGTAGCCGAGATCATCCGCCTGGCCCGCGAACGCCAACTGGTGGGTTATGGCGGTGAATGTCAATCTTTTGGCACAGATATCAGTTATCTGGTCTGGCAGCCGATCTGGTCAAGCTTTTTTGGCCTCGATCCGGCCGGGGAACTCAGCGACCAGGTGCAGGAATTGGGGCGACAACTGGAACTGCTCAATCCGGCCCTGGCGCCGCGGCTGCCCCTGTTAGGGGCCGTGCTGAACCTGCCGATTCCTGATAACGACCTGACCCGCGCCTTTGACGCCAAGCTGCGCAAAACTTCGCTGGAGTCGCTGCTGGTGGATTGTCTGCGGGCCCGCGCCCGGCAGACGCCGTTGCTGATCGTTCTGGAAGATTGTCACTGGCTCGATCCAATGTCGCACGATCTACTGGAGGTGATTGGCCGGGCTATCAGTGATCTGCCGGTGCTGCTGCTCCTGGCTTACCGGCCGCCGGAATTGGAGCGCTTGCGGGCGCCGCGGGTGGAACAACTGGCTTACTTCACCGAAATTGCGCTAACCGATTTCACCCCCCAGGAGTCGGCGCGGTTGATTGGCCTGAAGCTAACACAGTTCTTTGGCGCCGGGGCTAAAGTATCACCGGCCTTGCTCAAGCGGATTACGGATCGGGCCCAGGGTAATCCTTTTTACATCGAGGAACTGCTGAATTATTTGCAGGATCAGGGTTTTAATCCTGATGACGCCCAGGCCCTGGAACAATTTGAACTGCCCACCAGTCTCCACAGCTTGATCCTCAGTCGCATCGACCAGCTTTCTGAACACCAAAAGAGCACCATCAAAGTAGCCAGCGTAATCGGTCGCCTGTTTGAGGCGGGTTGGCTGTGGGGCGTCTACCCGGAGTTGGGCGCGCCTGAGCACGTGCGAGCCGACCTGGAGCTGCTCAGTCGTCTGGAGTTGACCTCGCAGGACCGGCCCGACCCGGAGTTGACCTATATTTTCAAGCACGTGGTCACCCAGGAAGTGGCCTACGAGAGCCTGCCCTACGCCATGCGGGCCTTGTTACACGATCAGTTTGGCCAATTTTTGGAACGAACCTATCACCATAAACTGGATCGATACGTTGAACTTTTGGCTTTCCATTTTGAGCGCAGTCACAATGAAGCCAAAAAGCGGGAATATTTGCGCAGAGCCGGCGCAGCCGCCCAGGCGGAATATGCCAACGAGGCGGCCATCAACTATTACCAGCGCCTCTTGCCGCTGCTGCCCCCCGCCGAGCAGTTAGCCATCCGGCTCAACCTGGGGGAAATTCTGCAACTGGTCGGCAAATTGAGTGAAGCCAATGAGCTGTACCGGCAAACCCTGGCCCTGGCCGAGGAGTTAGGGGATCGCTCAGCCCAGGCCTGGTGCTACACGGCGATGGGCGAACTGCTCCGCAAACAAGGCCAGTACGCCGCCGCCTGGGCTCGGCTAGAACAGGCCCGGACTATTTTTGAGGCTTTAGACGACCAGCCCGGCGTCGGCCAGGTGTTGCACTATGGCGGTACAGTCGCCTGGAACCAGGGCGATTACGAAGTGGCGCGGCGGCGCTACGAGGAGAGTCTGGCTATCCGGCGGCAGTTAAACGATCAGGATCGGATTGCCCGCTTGCTGAGTAACCTCGGGCTGGTGGCCCAACATTTGGGCGATTATGAAGCAGCCCACCAACTTTACACCGAAAGTTTGGAAATTCGCTACAAGTTGGGCGATAAATGGGCCATCGCCATCTCGCTGAATAACCTGGGTTATTTGTCCATCGAGCAGGGCGACTACGAGGCCGCCCGGACTCAACTTGACGTTGCCGTGAGTCTGTACCGGGAGGTAGGCGAGCGGCTGGAGCTGGCGACCGCCTTGAATAACCTGGGCAATGTGGCCCGCGACCTGGGCGATTACGCCACTGCCCGCAGCTTATATGAAGAGGGGCTGGCGATCAATCGAGAGTTGGAAAACAAATATGGTCTGGCTTATTTGCTGGAGGACCTGGGCGGGATGGCCGCCTTGCAGGGCCAGCCGGAACGAGCGCTACGGCTAACCGGCGCGGCAACCGGCCTGCGGGAGGTCATCAACGCCCCCCTGCCGCCCGGCGAACAAAGCCGCCTGGAAACAATGCTGGCCCCGGCCCGGGCCGCATTGGGCGATGTTGCCGCGGCGGTAGTGGACGCCGGCCAGGCGATGTCCTGGACCCAGGCGGTTGAATATGCGCTGGCGGCATAATAATTGCCTATTGAAGAGATACAAACCCCGGGGGTTGTGGATACCCCTGGGGTTTTTGCTTATTGCCACACGGTAATAGTCACCGTGGCGACGTTGCTGAAGGCGACGCCGTCACTGGCCTGGTACGTGAAGGCGTCGAGACCATTGAAGTCGGGGTTCGGACTGTAAGTGAACGAGCCGTCGGCGTTCAGAGTCAAAGTACCATTGGCCGGGCCAGCAACCAGATTGGCGCTGAGCGCGTCGCCATCTGCATCATTGTCGTTGCTCAGGACGCCGGGCGCCGGCGCCGCCAGTGTCTCATTTTGCGTTACCTCAAAAGCATCATCAGCCGCACTGGGGGGAGTATTTGCCGCGCCGGTTATGGTGACGGTTACCGTGGCGCTGGCCGTGCCGCCGTGACCGTCATTGACCGTGTAACTGAACGTGTCAACGGCTTGTTGCCCGGCGGTCAGGTCGTTAAACTGGCCGTTGGGATTGTAGGTGACCGTGCCATCGCCATTGTCAGTAACCAGGCCGCGTGTGCCGGCCGGGTCGATGCTGACAACCGCCAGTGTGTCGCCGGCATCCGGGTCGCTGTCATTGCCAAGCACAGCGATGGTAAGCGACTGGTTCGCCGCCGTCCCGGCCTGATCTGCGCCCGCGGTTGGGACGTCGTTGACCCCATTGATGGTGATGGTCACGCTGGCGCGGCTATCGCCGGCGCCGTTACTGGCCGTGTAGCTGAAGGTGTCGCTGGCCTGTGCGCCGACAGCCAGGGATTCGAACTGCCCGGTGGGGTTGTAGTTAACGGTGCCATCACTGTTGAGCGTCACGCTGCCGCGACTGCTGGCAGTATCGATACTGACGACCGTCAAAGCAGTCCCGGCGGGGTTGAGGTCGTTGCCGAGGACGTTCAGGTTGCTCAAAGGAGTGGCTTCATCCGTTGCGGCCTGATCATCGACCGCTACCGGCGGCTCGGCCAGGCCGTTGATGGTCACAATTACCGTGGCGGTCGCGGTTGCCCCGAGCGGGTCGCTGACGGTGTAGCTGAAGCTGTCGGCGGCGGTGGCGCCGGCGGCCAGGTCATCGAACCGGCCGCGGGGGTCGTAATCCACCCGGCCATCGGTCAAGGTGACCCGGCCGATGGCGGCGCTGCTATCGAGACTGACGATGCTCAGAACCGTGTCGTCCGGGTCGGTGTCATTGCCGAGCAGGTCGAGATCGAGCAGCGGCGTACCTTCATCGGTCACGGCCTGGTCGGCCACGGCGATGGGGGCATCGTTGACGCCGGTCACCGAAATCACCACTGTGGCTGTGCTGACGTCGCTGCCGTCGCTGAGCTGGTAGGTGAACGTATCAGTCAACAGGCCGCCGGCGGCCAGATGGTCAAACTGGCGGTTCGGATCGTATTCGAAGCTGCCATCGCTATTCAATCTGAGCAAGGCATTTGAGGCCAGGCTAACCTGTAAACCCATTCCGGCAGAGTTGCCGTTGAGGGCGATTACAGATAATGGGTCGCCTTCGAAATCCAGATCGTTGCTGAGCACGCCAATTGCGGCGACAGTTAGCCGAGTATCTTCTGGAGTAGTATATCCGTCATCGAGCGCCTTGGGCGGAATGTTGTCGGGAATGGTTGAATCGTAGAGGGGGCCATCATCGATCGCGTCGAGCAGGGCCGGGTCGAATGGTTGGCTCTGATCGTGCGGCGCCACCCCGGCTCGCACCGAACTGGCGCAGACATTACCCTGGCCGTCATCGGCCATAAAGAAGATGTGGTAAACCCGGCCATTACCCTGACCCAGCCGCTCGACTCGCAGTTGGACTGTATCCTGGTCGATGATGAAGGCGTCTTGTATTTTACCTACCGGCTCATCCTGGAAGACGCTGACAATGGTCACCTCAGCGCCGGCCACGCTGACCGTCACCTCGCGCAACAAATTGTTGGGCGGCCAGAGGAACATGGCCTCGGGCGGGCTGATTTCAGCAAAGAAGCAGAGCGACGGCTTCAGGGTGACCGTGGCGGTGTCGGTCAGCCCGTCGGTGTCACTGACCTGGTAGACAAAAGAGTCGCTTCCGTTGAACTTAACCGTGGGGGTGTAGGTGAAACCGCCGTCGGGGGCGATGGTCAATGTGCCGCTGATCGGCCCGCTGATGACCTGAGTCACCGTTAACGGGTCGTTATCGACGTCGCTATCGTTGGCCAGCACGCCGGGCGGGCTGATCGTCAGCGGGTCGTCAAAGGTATAGGCGTCGTCGACGGCGGTGGGCGGGCTGTTCTCGACCACCACAACTCCCACGGCCTCGGCCGAAGGATTGTAACGTTCGTCCACCAGCTCTACGTCGGGCGCCGCCGGTGGGCGTGGAATTGGACCGCTGTAATAGGCCAAGACGTTGTATTCGCCGCGGGGCGGCTTCACCTGCAGACTGGCCCGCCCTTCGAAATTGGTGATAACCGCGGCCTGCTGGTGGATATCACCGGCCTGATCTCTGACGATGAAGAAGATGGTCTCCTCGCCTAGCGGCCGGTTGAAGACGCCCCCGCCGGGTTGAGGCGCCCGCCCGGTCAGGCTGGCGGTGACAGTCCCTGGGACCGCGCTCAACTCAATCCGGGTATCTTGCTTGTTAATAATGAAGTTTTGGGTCGCAAAAGAGGCCGCAAATTCAGCCGCGCCGCCAAAACTGGCTCGCAAGGTCTGCTCATCGATTTCACCATTTCTGTCGATATCGGGTAGGGCCAGGAGGGGCAGGTTGACCTGAGCCACGCCATTGCCATCGGTCTTGGCCCGGCGCTGCTCGGAACCGAGGATGAAAGCGACGAACTGATTGGCGACTGGTAGGCCGTTGCCGTCGGTCAATGTGGCCCGGAAAGTGGCCGAGGTACCATAAACGCCGGAGGTTGGATTGTCGCCGGCCAGCGCCAGGGCGGTCGGCTGCGGTTCCTGCTCCTGGCCCAGACTAAAGTAGACGCCCCGGTTGGCAGCCAGATTGCACAGCCCGGCAGCGTTACAGGCCTGCACGATGAAGCGGATGTCGCCGGGGTTGTCGGATGGGTTCAACGGCAGCGTGGCCCGCCACAATCTGGCATCGTCTGTCTGCGCCAAATCCAGGGATTGCCACTGGCCGAAGAAAGGATGGCCGGGCAAGCCGGTGTAGGTTACCCAGACATGCTCGGCCGGGACGTTAGGATCACCCACAACGGCCACCTCAAAGGTAACTGAGTCAAAAGCCGCGGCCAGATTGCCGGCCACGCTGACGATGGTGGGCGCATCCACCAGATCGACCGCCCCAACTTGATCGCCGAGGTAATAGAGGCGGAAGGTCAGCTGCTCATACTTGCGCCGGATGCTCAGCGGATCGTTGGGGCTACTCTCATCGTCGGTTCTGAGTTGAGCCGGCAGCACCATCAGCCGGGTAGCCTGGCCGCCGCTGAGCGCCTCAAAGTAGTTGATATTCCAGGGCCGGGTGGGGAAGAAGATGGCGGACGGGAAGGAGGAGAGAAGGGGGGCCAGCTCGGTGGTGGGCCGGCCAACCAGCGGTCTGACCGTATCATCCACATAAGTGGCGCTGATAAAGCCGACGCCGCGCACAACCTTGCCGGGCACGCTGACGTTTGCGACGTGGCGCGGCAGCACCGGTTCACCGGGATTGGTCACCACGCCGTCTTTGCCTTGCAGCCAGGTCAAAGTGACCCCACTGCCTGTATCCAGGTTGTTGACATCCATCGCCCGCACGATGGTGTTGGGAGTCAAGGCGATTTGGGCTGTTTCCAAACCATAGCCGTTGCCGGGGACGGGCGTCGTGCCGGTCACGATTGAAGCATCGCTGGGCGGGGCAAACGGATTGCCCGGCATATCGACCTGCAACATTGGCAGGCCAAAGAGGGTGGCTTCCAGCAGAGCTTTCTCGTGCATCCCCCGCAAGAAGGGTGTACCGGCCAGGTAGCGCTGCTTGGCCTTGACCAGGGCCTGGCCCACGGCGACGGTTTCACCTGCCGGCCGGGTGCGTAACTCTTCGGCAAAATTCAGATAGATCCGCTCGCTGTACTCAACAAATTCGGTGTCGCCGTACTGGTAGCCGGTGCCGGCCAGCAGGGTGGCCCCCTTGCGGGCAAAGAGCTGGGCCCAGTCCGGCTCAAAGGTGTAGCCGGGCAGGTTATGCTCGTTGACGATGTTGTAGCCGGAATGGCAGCCGGGGCTAAAGACAATGGCGTTGGTCAGAACGTCCGATGCAGCCAGGTCGGTGGTGATCACATAGCTCTCGTAGTCGGCGGCCAGGGCGCTGTTGGCGCTGAAATGGCCGGCCAGGTAGATCAGATCGTGCCGATTGTCCACCAGTTTTGGCAGCAGCTCGTCGGCGCTCCAGCCGTCGGCCGGCGGCAGGTTTTGATCGACGATGAGTTCGTCGTCGATGTTGCTGATGCCGCCATCCTGACCAAAGGTCTCGACCACGGCCAGGGCGCCATCTTCCAGAAAGTCGTAGCCGGTGACCAGGGCCGACTCCGGCCTGACGATGCCATCGCTGCTCTGGTCCAACTGAGCGAAGGTTGTCAACATCGTCACGATGTCGGTTGGACTCTCCACCAATCGGCCCACGGCCAGATCGGGGATGGGCAGAACTGTGCCGCCCACGGACAGGCTGGAACTGGCCCCATATTCATCCTGGCTGAGCACGTAATCAAGCTGCAGGCTGGCCTGGGAAGCGGTATTGTCCTCAACCGGCGGCTGATAAATCGACTCTCGTCCCAACAACGTCCGGTCGGGATAGCGGAAGAAGGGGATGTCGTTATCGTTGCCGATGATGACGATGTACTTTAACCCGGCATGGGTCTGCCGGTAGTCGTCGACAATCCCTTTGATCGATTCGGCGACCAGATTCTTGGCAAAGGGGCATTCTGGAAAATTATCGGCCTGAGCGTTGGCCGCCTGAACTCCGGCATCCTGGCCAAGATCAACGACCACGCCGTTGACCCTGTTGGCCAGATCTTGAAGCTGGCCGGGTAGAGCGTTGAAAGCGGCGACCTCGGCCGGGTCGCCGGCGTCAAAATCCAGCCGGCCCAGATCATGCAGGATGAGGGTTTCAAAATTGCCCGAAATGGACGTATTCCAGGCGGGGGTGAGCAGGTTCAAATTGGCGCAGTTGCCGCTCAGAATGTTCACCTGGATGGTAGCCGGCTCGGCCAGGCTAAAAACGCCGTTATCGCCGCTGAAGCGGACGTAGAAATGGCCGGTGTTGTTCCAACTGTTGGCCACGATGAGTTCATCAACGGTTCCGTCGGTAGCCGAAGCGGTAATGAAACTGCGCGTCTCGGCGCTGGCAAAAGAGGGCGAGCCGGGCGACGGCGATCCCGGCGACGGCGATCCGGGCGACGGCGAGCCGGGGGCATAATCATACAACGACGGCGAGCCGGGTGAAGGCGACCCTGGCGACGGCGAGCCAGGTGAGGGCGAGCCGGGCGAGTACTGGTTCAGCGAGGGCGATCCGGGTGAAGGCGACCCCGGCGACGGCGATCCCGGCGACGGTGACCCCGGCGAGGGTGACCCCGGCGAGGGCGAACCGGGAGCAAACTCGGCGCTCAAGCGGAGCAGGTCGGTGGCATCCGGATTGGTCAGCTCATCATAGGTGGCCTGAATATCGTTGTAAAGAAAGAGATCATAATCGGCCGGCAGGTTGGTGAGGTTGACGATGACTTTGCTATCCGGCTGCACGGTAAATTTATACCAGCGGGAGCGACCTGGCACGTCGATGTAGTGCATTTTGGTTTCGCCCGAGGTCAATTCCAGCGCCCGCGGCCAGATATCATTGTTAGGCGACACGACCACGCAGGGGGAGAATTCCGAGCTGTTGCCGGCGGCGTCGGTGGCGGTGGCCGTGACGTACTGCCCCTCGGCGAGCGGGGGATTGACGGCAACCGTCTCTTCAAAATAAATGTCGCTGCTATCCGCCGCGGTCGTAACCTCAAGCGAGCCGATGAATTGCTGGCCCTGGCCAAAATTGGACGGGTCACAGGTGGGGTTGGCAAAGAATTCAAGGGTATAGCTGGTATTGGCTCGGCTGTTGAGCCGGCCGTTGAGGGTAAGCTCATTGGTCGACCCGGTTGGGGTGGCTCGGAACATGACCGGAGAGTTTTGCTGGTCGTTAGGGCCGGCGTCGGCGTCGCCGGCGTCGAGCAGGGTAACGCCATCGCTGCCCAGATCGATGCCCAATTGGGCATTATCGAACAGGCTGTTGCGGCTGATGGTATTGCCGCTACCTTCAACAACGCCCACGCCGGCGCCCTGGTTGTGGTCAATGGTGTTGCCCACGATCGTGTTGTCGCTGCCCAAGGCCACTTGAACACCGTCGCCGCCGTTGAAGTTGATCGTATTCAGTTCACCAATGGTATTGTTTGCAGCGCCGTCGGTCAGCATTACGCCGGCGCCGGTATTGGTCGTGAGATTGTTATTCTGGACAAGGTTGCCGTTACTGGCCGAAATATGGACGCCATCCCCGCCGTTGAGGGTGATCAGATTGTCTTCAATAGTATTGGCATCGTTAGGCTCAGCCGGACTGCCATTCGCCAGCAAAATGCCGTGGCCGCCAAAATTACGAATCACCAGACCCCGGATTACGCTGTTGCCGGCGGCGCTGATG
>CAYZHI010000040.1:0-14884 GCA_964477335.1 uncultured Caldilineaceae bacterium
GCCCCGCGCAGATCAGCCCCGTTTAAATCGGCGTGATTCAGGATAGCCCCGCCGAGGTTCGCCTCAGTCAGATTGGCTTCGCTCAGATTGGCCCGGCTAAGATTGGCCACCAACAGATTGGCCCGGTTAAGATTAGCGTCAGTCAAGTTGGCTGCTGTAAAATTGGCTCGATCAAGCTCAGCCCCACTGAGATTGGCCTCGTTGAGATAAGCGCCGCTCAAATTGGCGCTGCTGAAATTAGTCCAGGTGAGGTTGGCGCCACTGAGATTGGCCGTGATCAGATAACCTTCACCAAGCTGAGCCCGGCTCAAATTGGCATCGATCAGGTTAGCCCGCTCAAGACGGGCCCGGCGCAGGTTCGCCTGCACCAATTTGGTGCCAATCAGGTCAGCCTCAGTCAGATTGGCTTCACTCAAGTTGGCTTCACTTAAGTCTGCGCCGCTCAGATTGGCTTTGTTGAGGTTAACCCGACTCAGGTCGGCCCGAACCAGACTAGCCCCACTCAGGTCAACCCCACTCAAATCGATATCTTTGAGATTGACCCAATTCAGTTCTGCGCTCTTGAGGTCAAGAATCCGGTTCTGCTCGCGAGTGAGAGCAACTAGCTTTTCAATTTGTTCGCGCGTTAGTTTTCTCCCCATCCGGTTTTCCGTTAAGCCCCATTCAAGTTGGTTACTATGGCTTCAAAAGGACATTCCAGCATACAGACTTTGCAGCCATAACAGCGGTGCACATCAATGAAAGGCAATTCATCTCGCTCAATGCGAACAATCGCTTTAACTTTACAGACCCGTTCCGCCAAACAATGCTGGCACAGCCGGCACCGGCTATGGTCGATTTGCAGCAAAGTATTAGCCACCCCCAATTACTCCCTTCCCCTCGATATCAAAATGGACCCATCGTATAAAGTATATCACCTAGAGTATCTCTCAACAACTCATCCCCCTCAATAGGAAATAAAGGTAAGCCATCAAGAAAAAACTGGCGCTCCAGACCAGGCTGGAACGCCAGTCATTCCCTGAACGGCAGTTCAACTCAGAATCGAAAAGCCATCGGTCCCGGCGACAATAGCTTCGGTGGCCATACCCAAGAACAGACCGTGTTCGACAATACCCGGCTGTCGGCTCAAGGTCTCAGCCAGCTCAGCCGGCTGAGCGATGCCCTGGGGAAACGTGCAATCAAGGATATAGTTGCCGTTATCGGTGACAAAAGGCTGAACCTCGCCGCCGCGCAACGCCGGAATGCAGCCTATCCTGGCCAGCCAACCGGCCAGGTATTTCCAGCCAAATTGGGTCACTTCGACCGGCAACGGGCTATGCGTGCCCAGCCGGTCGACCAGCTTACTCTCATCGGCCACCACAATGAAGCGACGCGTAGCTAACTCAATCATCTTTTCCCGCAGCAGCGCCCCGCCCAACCCTTTGATCAGATCGAGATTGGGGGCGATCTCATCGGCCCCGTCAATAGCAATGTCGATAAGCGGGTAATCATCGAGGGCAGCCAGGGGGAGATCGTACTGTCTGGCCAGGGCGGCGGTTCCTTCGCCAGTCGGGATGCCAACAATATCAGTTAACTTCCCGGTCTGCCACAACTCGCCGATCTTCATAACGGCATATTTGGCTGTTGAACCGGTACCCAGGCCGATAACCATCCCACTTTTGACCTGCTCGACCGCTTTTTCAGCCGCCTGCTTTTTTAACGCTTCACTCGACATAGGTTACTTCTTGGATTTGTCGATGGTGGCCAGGGCCTGCAGAACCACGTTGTCAACCGTAAAGCCCAACTGCTCAAAGAGGACCTTGTAAGGCGCCGATGCGCCAAAGCGATTTATGCCAATGACCGCCCCGGCCGGACCGACCCATTGCTCCCAGCCGAACGGCACGGCTGCCTCGATGGCCAGGCGAGCTTTGACGGCAGAGGGCAGCACCGCCTCCTGGTACTCCGGCGGCTGCTCTTTGAACAACTCCCAACTGGGCATACTGACGACCCGCGCCCCTATGCCCTGCTCGGCCAGCTTGGCCGCCGCGCCCACCGCCAGTTCCACTTCGGAGCCGGAAGCCAGCAGGATGATGTCGGGATAGACTTTAGCGGTATCCAGCAGCACGTAAGCGCCTTTGGCCAGACCGGCCGCATCGCCCATGACCGCCCGGTCGTAAACGGGCAACCCCTGGCGGGTGAGCAGTAAGGCCACCGGCGCATCACGCCGCTCCAGGGCAACCTTCCAGGCCTGGACGGTTTCATTGGCGTCGGCCGGGCGGATGACGATGAGATTGGGGATGACCCGCAACGCCGGAAGATGCTCAACCGGCTGGTGAGTAGGGCCGTCTTCTCCCAGGCCGATGCTATCGTGGGTAAAGACGAAAATGGTCGGAATATGAGACAGGGCGGCAATCCGAATGGCCGGCCGGCAATAATCGGCAAAGACCAGAAAAGTGCCGCCATAAGAGATCACCCCCCCGTGCAGGGCCATCCCATTCAAAATCGAACCCATCCCGTGCTCGCGCACGCCGAAATGGAAATTCCGACCGGCAAAGCTATCGTTGCCAAACACGGGATATCCCTTCAAAAAAGTATTGTTGCTGGGGGCCAGGTCGGCCGAGCCGCCAAGCAGGGTGGGGATGATCGGGGCGATGGCGTTGAGCACCTGGCCAGAAGCCTGGCGGGTGGCCACGGCTTTGCCGCCGGCCGGAAAAGTTGGCAACGCCTCTGCCCAGCCTGCAGGCAGCTCACCGGAAAGCGCCTGCCGAAATTGGTCGGCTTCCTGGGGATAAGCCGCCGTGTAAGCCTCCAGTCTGCCCTTCCAGGCAGCTTCCAATTCGGCGCCCTGGGTTACCGCCTGGCGGAATTTGGTCAGGGCCTCATCTGGAATATAGAAATGCAGATCGGGATCCCAACCGTAAACTTCTTTGGTTAATCTCACCTCATCCTCACCCAGCGGCGAGCCGTGGACTTCGGCGGTATTGGCTTTGTGAGGACTGCCATAACCGATGGTTGTGCGGCAGGCAATAATCGAAGGCTGATCCGTTACGGCCTGGGCGGCCTTGATGGCCGCAGCGACGGCTGCCCGGTTATGGCCGTCGATCTGCTGGGTGTGCCAGCCGTAAGCCTCAAAACGCTTCAGCCGGTTTTCGGTAAAGGCCAGCTCGGTGCTGCCATCGATGGAGATGTGATTATCGTCATAGAGATAGATGATCTTGCCCAGCTTTAGATGCCCCGCCAGCGAGGCAGCCTCGTGAGAGACGCCTTCCATCAAGTCACCGTCGCTGACAATGGCATAAGTGTAATGGTTTACAATCTCGTGACCAGGTCGATTAAAAGTGGCGGCCAGAAATGCTTCGGCGATAGCCATACCCACGCCGTTGGCAAAACCCTGGCCCAGCGGGCCGGTAGTGGTTTCGACGCCGGGAGTCAGGCCGTACTCCGGGTGGCCGGGGGTCAGGCTGTCCCACTGCCGGAACTGTTTGAGCTGCTCCAGCGGCAAATCGTAGCCGGTCAGATGAAGCAGGCTATAGAGCAACATCGAGCCGTGGCCGGCCGACAGCACAAAGCGGTCACGGTCGGGCCAATCGGGATTTTTGGGGTTGTGGCGCAGGAACTGAGTCCACAGTACGTAGGCGGCATCGGCCATACCCATCGGCATACCGGGGTGGCCGGAGTTGGCCTTTTGCACACCGTCGATGGAGAGGGTGCGAATAGTGTCTACACACAGTTGTTCAAGGCTGGTATCGGTCATTGTCAATGGCTCCTTAATTTATAGGGGGGATAAGAAGAGATTTTTCGGCCTGCGGCCTCCAAATGACATCTAATGTTTTTTAACGGTTGGAGCACATGAAACCACGAAATCGAGTTGGACGCAAATGGACCGATCGAGGAGTCAGGCAGCTCCACAATCGTCCGCCTCTTCGTCGAACAATTGACTGGTGCGCCGTGGCCGTGGTTCAGGCCAGAGGCCCGCCTCCAGGTTGCGGGCGAAAATCAGGTAGCCGGTGTGGCCGACCATAATATCGTCGGGGCGCAGGCGGCCGGGGATGGGTTTGTAGCTGCGCAGAAAATTCTCCTCTACTTCCATCCCGCCAAATTCATGCTTCCTGAGAGCTTTCAGTAGTTCGCTGACCTGGTTGGTGGTCGGCACGATCGCTCCAAAAAAGCCACTACTTTTGAGCGCGGCTTTGACCTGACCCAGATATTGCCACGGCTCACGCACATCCAGAAAAACAGCATCCACGTTGGTTTCATCGAAACCGGCGCTGATGTCGCGCTGCTTGAAATCGACAAAATCGGCCAAGCCGACTTTGTCAACATTGGCCCGGGCGTTGATCAGCATCTCCGGGCGCAGCTCATAGGAATAGACCCGCCCGGTCGGCGAAACAAAGCGGGCCAGGCTGATGGTTAAAGCGCCGCTGCCGCTGCCGGCCTCGATCACCCGCCGGCCAGGGTAGATGTTCATCTTGAAGATGATACGCCCGGCCTCTTTGGGGTAGATGATCTGGGTTTTGCGCTTGACCTCTTTGACCAGTTCGGATAGAGAGGGTTCAACGACAATGAAGTCGTGACCGGTAGAGGAGACAACTTTGCGGCCCAGCGGCTGGTTGATGAGCTGGTCGTGGTCAATGATGCCCTCGTGGGTATGGTGGCGATGGCCGGGAGTCAATTTGAGGTAGAATTTCTTGCCATCCTGGCTAATCAGTAAAACTGTGTCGTTGGGCTGGGCTAATTGGGCATTGGGCATAGCAGTCACCTGGGGCGGTTATGGTTGAATGAGGTTAGAGTCAAGAACTGTTCCGGCAGTTTAAAACCCGCCATTAGTAACAGCTCTTCGGCTAGCTCGAGATTGCGGCCAAGCTCGGCCGCCCGGTGGGCATCGGAATTGACGGCAACACGACTGCCCCCCTCTTCTAAAAACCAGCGCAGCATGGTGACCAAAGCCTCATTCCAGTTAAACTTGTGCTTCAGATAGCGAGTATTAAGCTCCAGGGCCCGGTCATACCTGGCGATGGCGGCCAGGGTTGGGCGGACCACCGGTTCAAGCCGGGCCGCGTCAAAGGCGGCGCCCAACTGGACGCCGCGGTAAAAAATCCGGTCAAAATGGGCCACCATGTCAAAATCAAAACTGGTCACCATGCGCTCCAACTCGACAAAGTAATCGATATAAACCTGGTAGGGGTCGCGGTGGGCAAAGCAAGGCTCCAACTGCAAGTTTTCGCCATACAACCAGTGCAGCGAGCCAATGACCAGGTCAAAAGGATAGGCCGCCACCAACTCGGCGGCCTGGACCGGGTAATCCTGGGGATTGCCCAGCTCTATGCCGCTGTAGACGGTCAGACCCAACGGCTCAAATTCGGCCTGCACCTGGGCTATGGCAGCAAAGTAATCGTCGGCATTCGGAAAACCATCCTGCTGTCTAACGGGATGCCACTCGGCGTGCTCGGTGATAGCAATCGCGGTAAAGCCCAACTCCAGGGCGCGGCGGCACAGCTCCGCCGGTGGGTCGTGGGCGTCGGGGCTGAAGGTGGAATGCATATGATAATCAGTAACGATCCGTGACAGGTTGGTCATTGATTACCCTTACAGACTTTAAGAGCGAGCCAGCATAATTTCAACTTCGGCAGTATTACCTCGCCAGGGGCCGACTTTTTCTTGTTTGAAGCTGGTGACAATGCCGGCCCAACGGGTGGCGACTTCCGGGGGAGCGGTCAGGCGCTTACCCAGGTAGGTGGCAAAGCAGGTATCGCCGCGCCCGGTCCGTCCTTCCAGAGAGCGGGAGGTAAAAGGGACGCGATAGAGTTGACCATTGGCGTAAACCATGACGCCGGCGGTCTCGGTCAAAACGATCTCCGCCGGGCCAAACTCGGCCAGCCGTTGAGCCGCCGCAGCCAGATCAGTCAGGCCGGTCAGCAGTTCGGCCTCGGCCCGATCTACCTTGAGGTAAGTTACCTGGGCCAGGCCCTCCTCCAGGTCAACCCAGGGCCTAAAAACCAGGTCGTTCTCGGCCGGAATCCGCACAAACCCCTGCACATCCAGAGCCACCGGCCCTCGCTTAGCCAACGCCTTGAGCAGATTCAAGTCAACCTCACCGGCCATAATCGGGGTGATGGCGTAGATGGCAGCCGATACGGGCGGAATGTCGGCCCGCTGGATTGGACCGGCAAAACCGAGCGGACGGCAAACGCGGCGTTCCATATCAGCCGAGTTATAGCGATTCTCAATGCCTGAGGTTTGGGGGGCCGGAGTGGCAAAGACGACCACGTCCTCTTGCTCAAGTTCGGCCAGAAAATGGAAATCGTTGGGGTGCAAACGAGTTACAACAGCCACACTCACCCCCAAGCGACGCAAGGCTACACTACCATAGTAGACTGCACCACCGGAATAAAGGGCGCTCTGCCCATCAACCACAACCCGATCCCTGGCAAAGTGGCCAATCATCATTACATCAACATGCTTTGGCTGTGCCGTCATAGTTATTCCTTACTTGTCACAAACAAAAATGCCTACGCGAAAGTTCGCCTCCCGCATAGGCCCACCAACTTGGGGTAAGCAATTGAAGCTGAACCTAAACGTCACTCCGGCAAAACATAGATACAATCGTCCAAAAACTGCACGCCGACC
Organism: uncultured Caldilineaceae bacterium; assembly: GCA_964477335.1. Taxonomy (GTDB): domain Bacteria; phylum Chloroflexota; class Anaerolineae; order 4572-78; family J111; genus CAYNLK01. The sequence continues at coordinate 6,607 of CAYZHI010000040.1, forward strand.
TCGTGTCCCGGAGGATGGATGACGGTATGCCGCGGGTCAGTATCAATGACGGCCAGGTTTTGCCCGGCCACTTCGATCTGATACTCAACCACGTTCCCCAGATAGGAGGCCCACCGGACAATCCCTACGTATTGACCGCCCCGGTCGACCACCGCAATCGCTTCAGGCCGGACCACCAGCCTGACGCGTTGCCCAACGTTAACCGGTTTATCAGGTTTGGGGATAGTCACGGTTTGCCCCAGGGCTTCCATCGCCACCAGATTTCCATTGACCCCCAGCACGGTTGCCTGGACAAAGTTGGTGCGGCCGATAAAGTCGGCCACAAAAGCCGTTTGGGGATGGCGATAGATCTCCGGCGGCGGGCCAATCTGCTCGACGCGCCCGCCATTCATAACCACAATCCGGTCCGACAGAGTCATTGCTTCTATCTGGTCGTGGGTAACATAAACACTGGTAATGCCCAGGGTTTGTTGAATCCGGCGGATTTCGGTGCGCATCACTTCCCGTAATTTGGCATCCAGGTTAGAGAGCGGTTCGTCCATCAGCAGCACTTTGGGTTCCATCACCAGGGCCCGGGCCAGGGCCACTCGCTGCTGCTGGCCCCCGGACAGGGCATTGGGCGCTCGATTTTCCAGGCCGATCAGTTCGGTCAACTCCAGCACCCGCCGCACTTTTGCTTTGACCACCTCTTTGGAGAGGCGCTGAATCTTGAGACCATAGGCAATATTTTCAAAAACGTTGAGGTGAGGAAAGATGGCGTAACTTTGAAAAACCATGGCCATATCGCGCTGGTTGGGCGGCAGTTCATTGATCGCTTGCCCATCCAAGACAATCCGGCCAGCGGTGGGGAATTCAAAACCGGCAATCAGGCGCAGCGTGGTGGTTTTACCGCAGCCGGAAGGCCCCAGCAACGTTACAAACTCACCCTCCTCGATCTTAATATTAACTTGATCGACGGCCCGGACGATGCCTTCGCCCCCCCGGCCCACAAATTCTTTGGTCAGGTTTTCTAATGTTAAAAAACTCACCGCTGTTCTCCTGCCACAATAGTTTGGCTACAAGTTAAGATCAACCCGCTGCCCTGAGCTGCCCAGCGTGCGTCCCAGAATGAAGTAAGTCAGGCCAATGGCGATCAGCACGATGGCAATCAAAATAACGGAATAGGCTGCAGCCAGGCTCATCCCCCCCTGCTCAACTGCGCTCAAGATTTCAACGGTTAGAATCCGCCACTTGGGATTCGATAGAAAAATAATCGCCGACAGGCTGGTCATGTGGCGGGCAAAACTAAAAATCAGGCCGGCGATGAAAGCGGGCAAAATAAGCGGCAAGGTAATTCGCCGGAAGGTGTACTGGGCATCCCCCCCCAAATTGGCCGAGGCTTCTTCGATGGCCGGGTCAATCTGTTGCAGGGAAGCCACCCCCGCCCGCACCGACGCCGGCAAACTCCGCACAGCGTAAGCAAAGATCACAATATAGGCTGTGCCAACCAGAGCCAAAGGTTCGCCATATAACGTCAAGGCGGCGCTGGGGCCCAGCAAAAGCAAAGCCACCGGTATTCTAGCCCTGGCCGCTACCCGACTCAAAATCAGGATACTGATGGTGATGAAAGTCAACCCCATTAACGCCTCGGTAGGTTGGAGGAATACCCCAATCTGATCGGCTATACTGCTGACGACTTTAGGCCACTGCGTTCCAGGCAGAGTGCGGCTCCAGATGACCATTTGTCGCAATAAAGGCTCACTAATATTGTAGATTACCAGAAACAGCGCCATCCCGCAGATGGGGAGAACGGCCAGGTGGCGTTTTGTTCCAGCCCCAGCCAACCAGGCCACAATTGCCGCCAGAAAATAGATGCCGGCCAACAGATAGCGCCACTCGGCCAGGCTGAACAGCGCGGTTGAACCGGCTTCGCCCGGCAAGAAAGTTAATAGCAGGCCAAGCCCGGTGCCGCCGGCAATCACCAACAAGCGGCCAAAGGTCGATTTTGTGCTGGAAATACCCAGGTAAAACGCCAGAAGACCATAAACAATGAGCAACGCCCACCAAGGCGCCTGAATAAAGGCAATGATGTAACCAATGCCCAGGATTGTACCGGGCACCGCCCCGCCCAAATTTGAAACAAAGTCCAGCCCCTCTTTGCCGGAAAATTTCTTACGGATGGTCATAAATGCCACCAACATGCCGATCAAACCGGCCACAGGGGTAGCCACAGCCGACAGAAAAGTGGTGTCAATAATGGCCTCAAGCCCTCGGTTAAAGGCCACTACATAATATTGAAAGCTGATGGAATTATCAATCCCCCACAAGCGAGTCAATGACCCGCCAACAATTGAGATATAAAGAGCTAACACCAGGATCAGAGTTAGGCCGCTGACGGTAATAAACGACCAGCGAATCAGCGGTTCTTTAACCAATAACTGCCCGCCGGTTGGCTTACCGGTCACTGAGATATATGAGCGCCGCTTGACGTAGTAATCCTGTAGCATAAACAGGGTCAAGGTAGGTATCAATAGAACCAGCGATAAGGCCGCGGCCTTTTGTTGGTTATATTCGCCATTGACCGCCAGAAAAATCTCCGTTGATAGAACGGTAGTATTTCCGGCGATCAGCAACGGATTGCCCAGGTCAGCCAGGGCCTCAACAAAGAGCAGCAGGAAGGAACCGGCCAGACCGGGGATCAACAACGGCAGCGTCACCGTCCTGAAAATATGGAATTTACTGGCGCCCATACTCAAGGCCGCCTCTTCCATCGCCGGGTCAAACCGTTCCAGCATAGCCCGGATAATCAGGTAGGGCACCGAAAAAAAGGTAATCACCTGCACAAAAACCAGGCCGTCGAGACCATAAATGTCATTGACCCCCACCGTAAATTCAATGCCTAACCATTGGCGAGTAATTAGACCATTCCGCCCAAATAGCAGAATGGCGGCCACCGCAATGGCAAAAGGGGGAGAAATGGTCGGCAGCAAGGTGACTATGTGAAATAAGCGAGGGAAGGGAATGGTGCAACGAACGGCGGTGTAAGCAAAAACAAAGCCTAAAGCCGTGCCGAAGGTGGCCGTATACAGCCCCATCTTCATCGTATCCTCCAGCACGTTCCAATAATAAGTGCGATAGAAAGGATCAGCATAGCGGGCAAAATATTCCAGGCTGAACTCGCCTGTTGCCGGATCGAAAAAACCCTGCACAATCACCCGAACCAGCGGCAAGATAATGAATAGCAGCACAAAAATGGTGACGATCAGTAAGCCGACCATCAGGATATTGTCCTGGGCAATCAGCCTGAATTCAGCCAGACGGCGGACAATATTCTGTTTAAAATTAAGCTGGCCAGAACCGGGTCGCAATTGCGCTGTTTGTTGCATAGTACTCTGCTTTCCAACAATCCATAGTCAACCGGGTGGCCCGGAGGTTGGCCGGTCAAGCAGTTTAACCGCCAAACTCCGGGCAGCCGGGTCTCAATAGACAAGTTACTCTTTCAGACTTTCAGCATTGGCGATTTCGTTGGTGAAGCGATCGACAAAATCTTTCTTGTTCTTGCCGCAGAAATCAAAGTCGTAATTGATGAGATTGACATCCAAAAGTTCCGGTCGGGAAGCCTGGGCGCCAATGACGGTAGGCGCCTGGTAAGCGGAATACTTCGGTCCAAGCTCTTGGGCCGCCGGGGTCAAGGCCCAGTCAACCCACAGTTTGGCCAGGTCAGGATGCTTGGCCCCCTTGACGATAGCCGTACCGCCAATCTCGTAGCCGGTACCTTCTTGTGGAAAGGTCAGGGTCAATGGCAGTCCGGCTTCAATCTGCTTCACGGCATCGTGGGAGAAGACAACGGCTACGGCTGCCTCACCGGCCCCCACAAAACGAGCGGGGGCCGAACCGCTCTTGGTAAATTGGAGCACATTAGCAGCAAAAGCTCGCTCATAGTCCCAGGCGGCCTCACCTCTGGTCTGGATGTTAGTGCAAAGTGCAGTATAAGAGGTGCCGGAACTGGAGTGGTGGGCTATCATTATTTGTCCCTTCCACTCCGGTTTGATCAGGTCATCCCACGAGGTTGGGGCCGATAGCTCAGGATGCTCGGCCAGGTAGTTGCTGTTGGTGGCAAAGCCCAGGGTGCCAATGTAGATGCCGTACCAGGTATTATCCGGCGCCTTCATTAGGTTGGGGTCGCGCAGGTTAACCGCATTCGGCGACTCATACGGCTCTAACAACCCTTCCTGAGCCGCCGCAATGTAGCTATCAACCGGACCGCCCCACCACACATCAAACTGGGGATTAGCGGCCTCATTCCGCAGCCGGGTGAGCGACTCGCCGCTGGACATCCGCACCCAATTGATCACGATGCCCGGGTAGAGCTTATTGAACTCAGCCACCTGGCCTTCACACCAGTCCAACTCGACCACACAGAGCAGGTTGAGTTCACCGGTGATGTCGGCTGAACCAACAGTCGACGCCGCGGCCCGCTCAGCGGCAAATTCTTCCAGTAAGGTGGCTGCTTCGGCCTCGTCCGGAATCCATAACTTCCAACCAACTTCGATGACATTGGGGTTAGGGATTACCGCGAAGCTGTCATCTGTTTCCGCCTTCATATTGGTGGCCCGCCAGATCACCGGCCAGGCCAGCACGTCGCCATAATTCTTTTCCGCCAGTTTACTCAACCAATCGTCGACCTGGACGACGTACTCCTGCCCACCCTCCTGGGCGCCGGCTACACCTACCAAAAGGGTCGACAGCATCAGCGCCGCCAGAACTAAGTAAATACTTCTTTTCATCGTAGACCCTCCTAAAGATATGATGATGAATTGTTTGAACCATCAGCACATTGTCGATCAGTCATCAATCATAGGCATCCCTCCTCATTCAGAAAGTAGTTGTTTACCGTGTTTCTCATGCGCCACGAAGGACACAAAGGGCGCCAGGGATCAGAACGCCATATGGCGAATACCCCTCGGAGCGGTTGATTGCCGGACAACGACTTCAGGTTCCATCATGATGGGCCTGACATCGATCTCTCCGGCGATAAGTTTCAGTAACATGGTGACGGCCGAATGGCCAAGTTGATATGTCTGTTGGCGAACCGTGGTCAAAGCCGGATGAAAGTAGGCCGCCATCTCCAAATCATCATACCCGGCGACCGAGATATCGCCCGGCACATCATACCCTTTTTGGCGCAGCGCATTAATCGCGCCAATAGCCGTCATATCATTGAAACAAAAGATGGCTGTGGGTGGTTTAGCTACATCAAGCAATCGAGCCACGGCCTGAATGCCGCCGCTGATACCGCCGTCGCCGTCGACAATCAGGTTATCATCTACTTCTAGTTGGTGTTTGGTCAGGGCCGCCAGATAACCTCGCAGCCGCCGGGATTTGACCCTATATTTGGCCCCTTCGGTAATGTGCGCAATCCGGCGATGACCGAGCTCGATCAGATGCTCAACGATTTTCTGGGCGCCCCTCAAGCGATCAACCGAGACAGAATAGGGAAAGTTGGGCCGGTTAATTAACACAATCGGCATAAAAAAATGATTGTCAGTTGCCTGATAAGCTTCTTCGATCTCGGAACCGGTGATAATAAGACCGTCCATCCGGCGCATGTGAAAATCGCGCACAATGGCCAGTTCACGCGCCGCGTCCCGGTAATAACTACTCAGGACCACCTGGTAATTCTGGGCCGCGGCCGCGGCCTCAATGCCTAACATCAGCCGGGCATAGTAGGGATCGGCCAGGTCTGTAATGGCTACGCCAATGGTCGCCGTCCGCCTGGCCACCAGGCTGCGGGCCAAAACACTGGGTACATAGCCCATCTGTTTAGCCAAATTATGAATGAGCAGCTTGGTTTCGTCACGAATATGGGGATGATCGTTCAGGGCGCGGGAAACGGTTGAGGGGGAAACACCGGCTTCTTTAGCGATATCCTTAATCGATACAGGCATCGTATCAGCCCTAAATTATGCAAACGTTTGCAGATTTCAGTATAACACTACGCCAAAACAGTGTCAAGATATTAGCCAATATTGGGGTAAAGCGCGCTATTTTGACGCGCCAATTGCTCCCCGTGAACCGACCTTGTTGCCCCAATCAAACTGCACACTTTCTTGGCAATAGTGAGGGAGGCTTGTGGTTGAGCCAGGCTGGCCGACTGGCGGGCCATCCGGCGGAGGATATCATTGGGAGCAGCCAGCCAGGTTAACACCAAACCGGCGATTTTTGCGGGCGTTTCGGCGTAGACGCCGGCGCCATGCTCTTGAACGTAGGTTACATTGCCCTCTTCCTGGCCTGGAATGTAGCCGAAAATAATCAGCGGCAGGCCGGCTACAAAGGCCTCGCTAATAGTCCCCGGACCGGCTTTGGTAATGAGTAGATCGGCCACGGCCATCAGTTCGGGCATATTTTCAACAAAACCAAAAATTCGCGTCGGAATTTCCCAGGCTATTTCTGCGAGTCGTTGCTTTAAAGCTTTGTTGCGACCAGTCACAATTAACAGTTGGGCTTGAGCAACGGTTTGGGCTATGGCTCGGGCAATCTCAAAAAGCCGGCCAACCCCCTCACCCCCACCGATCAACAAAATGGTTGGACGACTCAGATCGAGCCCCAACTTCTGTCGCAGCCCTGGTTTATCTTTTGACATCGTCGTAAATTTGAGTCCAACCGGCTGTCCGCAGACGGCCACCTTAAGCGGGTCCAGCCCCAATTTGATGGCACGCTCTCTGGCCGCGCCGGTCGGAACCATACAAAAATCGACCCGGGGACAGATCCACATCGGGTGAATGGTCACCAGATCGGTGACAACCGTGATGAGAGGAATGTCCAGGCGAGCTTTGCTGAGCCAGTTCAAACCAAGATGATTCATAAAGGGATGGACTGAAACAACGATTTCCGGCCCAATCGTTCTTAAATAACGGACTATCTTCCGCTCGACTATCGGCGAGATCGCTGGCAGCACAATTCGATGAGCCTGCGTTTGGGCCGAACCGGACCACATCAGCCGCCACAAGGGTAAGCCGGGGCCGGTCAACCAGGGGTAGGAATTGGGAATTTGATTGACCGGCCAAGGGGTATATTTTTTCCAGATATCCTCGATCACGGGATCATACGTTTGCGGATAAAGGTAGTCGATGGCTTCGGCAATTGCTTGCGCCGCGGCTCGATGGCCGCCGCCGGTATCGGACATCAGGAACAAAATTCGTTTCTTCATAGTTGATGGCCTGCTATATCTTTGTATTCAACCCTGCATGTTATTTCAGTTTTAATTAGCGGGCGAATATACTGTTTCTTCTCAATGATAACCCATCATCTGGACCTACGTTTAATCTTAATTTAAGATGCGGTCGATTAAGCTGCTGTTAAACCGACGTTAAATGAATTTTAAGAGAAGATTAAATCTTTTTTACGGCTCTATCAATTGCACAGTCACACGAAGGATTAGCCGCCTATGTTTGACTTTTGGCCCAAGCGTATTACACTTCCTCTGAAGTTGGCCAAACTCAAGCGCGATTCTAACCCTCAGAACCAATGTCTGTGACTGCAACCAACCCCAAACCGATCACAACCGAAGTCGACCAGTCTGTTGTAATGCAACACCTGCAACCCCGCCGGACCTTAAATCGTCTGGCAGTGGCCGTGGTCGGCGTGGCCACGGCCGGGCTGGGCCAACTCTTGTTCTACCGCGGTTCGCTCTGGGATGGGCTGCTGCTCTATGGTATTGCCGCCATCCTGTTTACCCAAGCATTGGCCAGCCGCATCTTCCCCAAAACTCTGACCTTGCCGTCCCCACCCCAACCCTCATTTTCGGTAGCGTTGCGCCGCGGCTGGCGACGCAACTTCGGCGTCTGGCTAATCCTACTGGCGTTGGGTATCTCGGTTATCGCCTTCAACTTCTTTGGCAATGACGACGCTCGCCTGCAGGGCTGGTGGCTCTATCTGACCAGTTTGATCTTGTTTTGCGGCGGCGGCATCTTGCTAACCCGCGGCGACTCGTGGCGGGCCACCCTCAACCGCTGGTTCCCTGATCGCCGGGTGATCCTGGGCCTGCTCGCCGTGATCGCGCTGGCCCTGTTTCTGCGCCTCTTCAACTTTTACAACCAACCCTTTGGCATCTGGTATGATGAGGCCGAAGCCGGCTTGCAGGCCCGGCAGATGCTGGCCCAGGCCGACTACCGGCCCATCTTTTACGCCCCCATCAATGTCAGCGGGCAATTCCTGGCCCTCTATGCTCTGGCGTTGCGCTGGCTGGGTGACAGTATCTACTCGCTCCGGCTGGTCAGCGTGCTGTTCGGCCTGGCGG